>NZ_JBHXLV010000001.1:0-127333 GCF_042721685.1 Streptomyces sp. NPDC058459
GACCCTCGCCCGGCCCGCCGGGGAGGCCCTCGGCGAGCCGGTCGAGGGGTACGAGATCCATCACGGGGTCGCCGAGGTGCTGGGCGGGACACCCTTCCTGGACGGCTGCCGCACCGGCCAGGTCTGGGGCACCCACTGGCACGGTTCGCTGGAGTCGGACGGCTTCCGGCGGGCCTTCCTGCGCGAGGTGGCCGCCGCCTCCGGACGCCGCTTCGTCCCGGCTCCCGGCACGTCCTTCGCCGCGCTGCGCGAGGAGCAGCTCGATCTGCTCGGCGACCTGATCGAACACCACGCGGACACGGACGCGCTCTGGCGGCTCATCGAGTCGGGCGCGCCCGCAGGACTGCCCTTCATCCCACCGGGAGCGCCCGCATGACCACAGTGAGTACGCAATTCCCGTTCACGGCCGTGGTGGGGCAGGAGGACCTGCAACTGGCCCTGCTGCTCAACGCGGTGTCGCCGAGGATCGGCGGCGTTCTCGTGCGGGGTGAGAAGGGCACCGCGAAGAGCACGGCAGTACGGGCCCTGTCGGCGCTGCTGCCCGAGGTGGAGGTGGTCACCGGCTGCCGTTTCTCCTGTGACCCGGCCGCCCCCGACCCGTCCTGCCCGGACGGCCCGCACCCGGCGGAGCCGGCCGGGGCGCGGGCGGCCCGCATGGTGGAGCTGCCGGTCGGGGCGTCCGAGGACCGGCTGGTGGGCGCGCTCGACATCGAGCGGGCGCTCGCGGAGGGCGTCAAGGCGTTCGAGCCCGGACTGCTGGCCGCCGCCAACCGGGGCATCCTCTACGTCGACGAGGTCAACCTGCTGCACGACCACCTGGTGGACGTGCTGCTGGACGCGGCCGCGATGGGCGCCTCGTACGTCGAGCGCGAGGGTGTCTCCGTACGGCATGCCGCGCGGTTCCTGCTCGTCGGGACGATGAACCCCGAAGAGGGCGAACTGCGCCCGCAGTTGCTCGACCGGTTCGGGCTGACCGTCGAAGTGGCCGCCTCGCGGGAGCCGGATCAGCGGGTGGAGGTCGTGCGGCGCCGGCTGGCGTACGACGACGATCCGGCCGGCTTCGCGGCACGGTGGTCCGACGAGGAGGCCGCCGTACGGCAACGGGTGGTCGACGCGCGGGAGTTGCTGCCCAAGGTGCTGCTCGGTGACGGTGCGCTGCGGCAGATAGCGGCGACGTGCTCGGCGTTCGAGGTGGACGGCATGCGGGCCGACATCGTGATGGCGCGCACCGCGACCGCGCTGGCCGCGTGGGCCGGACGTACCGAGGTGGAGGCCGACGACGTGCGGCGGGCGGCGCTGCTGGCGCTGCCGCACCGGCGGCGCCGGAACCCCTTCGACGCGCCCGGTCTGGACGAGGACAAGCTCGACCAGACCCTGGAGGAGTCCTCCGGGGACGACGACCCCGATCCCGGCCCGGACGGGCCCGGCGGAGGCGGGCAGCCGTCGCCGGACGAGGGGCCGCGCGGCGACGACGCCGGGGCGGAGCCGCAGGACGGCAAGGACGACCAGGACGGTGCGGGCGGCGAGGGCGGGGAACCGCGGCCCGCCGGTGCCGGTGCGGGCGAGCAGGCGCCGGCGCGGGCCGCCGAGCCGTTCCGCACCAGGGCGCTGACCGTGCCCGGTATCGGCGCCGGTGCGGCCGGCCGGCGTTCACGGGCCCGTACCGAGCACGGGCGGACCATGGGCGCCCGGCGTCCGCGCGGCGCGCTGACCAAGCTCCATCTGGCGGCGACCGTACGGGCGGCCGCTCCCCATCAGCGGGCGCGCGGCCGGTCGGGGCCGGGGCTGGTGCTGCGCCGGGACGATCTCCGGCAGGCGGCGCGGGAGGGGCGTGAGTCCAACCTGGTGCTGTTCGTGGTGGACGCCTCCGGTTCGATGGCCGCGCGGCAGCGGATGAGCGCGGTGAAGGGCGCCGTGCTGTCGCTGCTGCTGGACGCCTACCAGCGGCGGGACAAGGTCGGCCTGGTGACGTTCCGGGGTGCGGCCGCCGAGGTGGCGCTGCCGCCGACCTCGTCGGTGGACGCGGCGGCGGCCCGGCTGGAGTCGCTGCCGACGGGTGGCCGTACGCCGCTGGCGGCGGGGCTGCTGAAGGCGCACGACGTGCTGCGGGTGGAGCGGCTGCGGGACCCGTCCCGGCGGGCGCTGCTGGTGGTGGTGACGGACGGCCGGGCGACCGGGGGTCCGGAACCGGTGGCTCTGGCGGGGCGTGCGGCGCGGCTGCTCGGGGCGGAGCCGGTGGCCTCGGTGGTGGTGGACTGCGAGTCGGGGCCGGTGCGGCTGGGGCTGGCCGGGCGGCTCGCGGAGGAGCTGGGCGGTACGCCGGTGACACTGGACGAGTTGCGCGCGGACTCGATCGCCGGGCTGGTCAGGGATGTGCGGGGGACGACGACGAGGAGGGCCGCGTAGTGCCGCAGGGACAGCCGAGTGTCATACCGGACGACGGACTGACGACCCGTCAGCGGCGTAACCGTCCGCTGGTGATGGTGCACACCGGGATCGGGAAGGGCAAGTCGACGGCCGCGTTCGGGCTGGCGCTGCGGGCCTGGAACCAGGGGTGGCCCGTCGGGGTGTTCCAGTTCGTCAAGTCCGCGAAGTGGAAGGTCGGCGAGGAGAACGCGCTGCGGGTGCTCGGCGACTCCGGGCAGGGCGGCACCGTGGCCTGGCACAAGATGGGCGAGGGCTGGTCCTGGGTGCAGCGGGACGCCCAGCTCGACAACGAGGAGAAGGCGCGCGAGGGCTGGGAACAGGTCAAGCGGGACCTCGCGGCCGAGACGTACCGGCTCTACGTGCTGGACGAGTTCGCGTACCCGATGCACTGGGGGTGGGTGGACCCGGAGGAGGTCGTCGAGGTGCTGCGGAACCGGCCGGGTACCCAGCACGTGGTGATCACCGGGCGCAACGCCCCGGAGAAGCTGGTGGAGTTCGCGGACCTGGTGACCGACATGTCCAAGGTGAGGCATCCGATGGACGCCGGGCAGAAGGGGCAGAGGGGCATCGAGTGGTGATGTCCGTACCCCGGCTGGTCGTCGCCGCGCCGTCCTCGGGCAGCGGGAAGACCACCGTCGCGACGGGGCTGATGGCCGCGTTCGCCGCGCGGGGGCTCGCCGTGTCCCCGCACAAGGTGGGCCCGGACTACATCGACCCCGGCTACCACGCGCTCGCCACCGGGCGGCCGGGGCGGAACCTGGACGCGTACCTGTGCGGCCCGGAGCTGATCGCCCCGCTGTTCGCGCACGGGGCGCGGGGGTGCGACCTGGCCGTGGTGGAGGGCGTGATGGGCCTGTACGACGGGGCCGCCGGGGAGGGGGAGCTGGCCTCCACGGCCCAGGTCGCGAAGCTGCTGCGGGCGCCGGTGGTGCTGGTCGTGGACGCCTCCGCGCAGTCGCGTTCGGTGGCGGCGCTGGTGCACGGCTTCGCCTCCTTCGACCCGGAGGTGCGGCTCGGGGGCGTGATCCTCAACAAGGTGGGCTCCGACCGGCACGAGGCGATGCTGCGGGACGCGCTGGAGGAGTCGGGGGTACCGGTGCTGGGTGTGCTGCGGCGGGCGCCGCAGGTGGAGACCCCGGCCCGGCACCTGGGCCTGGTGCCGGTGGCGGAGCGCGGGCCGGCCGCCGTGGAGGCGGTGGCGGCGATGGGGGCGCAGGTCGCCCAGGGCTGCGACCTGGAGGCGCTGATGGCGCTGGCGCGGGGCGCGGGTCCGCTGGCGGACTCCCCCTGGACGCCCGCCCCGGCCCGGCCGGACGGCGGTGCCGCCCGGCCCGTCGTGGCCGTCGCCGGCGGTCCCGCCTTCACCTTCTCCTACGCGGAGAACACCGAGCTGCTGGTCGCGGCCGGGGCCGAGGTGGTCACGTTCGACCCGCTGAGGGACGAGCACCTGCCCGAGCGGTGCGCCGGGCTGGTCGTCGGGGGCGGCTTCCCCGAGGTGTACGTGGCCGAGCTGGCCGCCAACGAGGTGCTGCGCAAGGCCGTCGCGGAATTGGCGGCGAGCGGGGCGCCGGTGGCCGCCGAGTGCGCGGGGCTGCTGTATCTGTGCCGCGAGCTGGACGGGGCACCCATGTGCGGGGTGCTGGACGCCTCCGCGCGGATGAGCGGGCGGCTGACGCTCGGGTACCGGGACGCCGTGGCCGTGAGCGACAGCGTGCTGGCCGGGGCGGGGACCAGGATGCGGGGGCACGAGTTCCACCGCACGGTCGTCGAGCCGGGGGCCGGTGCCGGGGCGGCGTGGGGGTTCCGGACGCCTGAGCGGCGGCTGGAGGGGTTCGTGCGGGGCAATGTGCACGCGAGCTATCTGCACACCCACTGGGCGTCCGAGCCGGGGGTGGGCCGCCGGTTCGTGGAGAGGTGCCGGACGCCGTGAGCGGGCGGCCGGCCGGAGCCGGGCGGCGCTCAGCCTCCGGAGAGCCACACGACGAGCCAGATGAACGCGGCTCCCGCCACCGTGGACAGCACGGTCGAGCGCGCCGGGTGGTCGTGGTGGGCCTCGGGGAGGATCTCGGCGGCGGCGAGGTAGAACAGGGCGCCGCCGAAGAGACCGAGGTAGCCGCCGAGCAGGGGTTCGGGGATGTGCACGAACGCGGTCGACAGGGCGCCCAGCACCGGCGCGCAGGCGTCGGCCACCAGCATGGCCACGGCCCGGCGGCGGGCGTTGCCGTACAGGCTGGTGATGGTGAAGGTGTTGAAGCCGTCGGCGAAGTCGTGCGCGATCACGGCGAGGGCGACGGACAGGCCCATGCCGCCGCCGATCTGGAAGGCGGCGCCGATGGCGACGCCGTCCATGAAGCTGTGCCCGACCATCGCGGCCGCCGCCGTGAGGCCCACCTCGGGCGCCCGGTGGCCGTGCTCGCCCGCGCCGTGCGCCGCCTGGCGTCCGGCGAGGAGACGTTCCACCAGATGGGCGAGGAGGAACCCGGCGACGAACAGCACCAGCGCCGCGGGGACACCGAACCACTTGTGCCCGGCCGCCTCCAGCGCCTCGGGGAGCAGATCGAGGCCGGCGACTCCCAGCATCAGGCCGCCCGCCAGGCCCAGGACCAGGTGGCGACGGTCGGTCACCCGCTGTGCCGTCCAGCCGCCGACCAGCGTCATCAGGAACGCGCCGAGCGCGACAAGGACCGCCATGGGTTCTTGCTATCCGATACAGGGCCCCTCACGCACATCCTGGACGGCACGAAACCCGCCGAACCCGGAGATTGTTCCCGCGTGGCACAGCTTCCGGCCCTGGTGGTCGGGGTCGGCGCGGCCAGGGGCGTACCGGCCGACGAGGTGCTGGGGCTGATCTCGGCCGCGCTGGACGAGGCCGGGCTCCCGGCGGACCGGGTGACCCAGCTCGCCACGGTGGACACCAGGGCGGGGGAACCGGGGCTCGTGGCCGCCGCCGGGCGGCTGGGCGTACCGCTGGTGACCTACCCGGCGCGGGAGCTGGCCGCCGTGCCGGTGCCGAACCCCTCCGACGCCCCGCTCGGCGCCGTCGGCACCCCGTCGGTCGCGGAGGCGGCGGCGCTGCGGCACGGGGGCGACCTCCTCGTGCCCAAGCGGAAGTCGGCGGCCGTCCCCGCGAGGGCCACCTGTGCGGTGGTACGCCGGGAGCCGTCCCCGTGAACGCACGCCCCGCGCCCCGAATGATCCTCGGCAAGGAGAAACCGTGACCCACAGCCTCCCGGCCCCGTCTCTCGGGGACGACGACGGACACCGCGGCCGTGCGCACTGAGTCCGGGCCCGATCTCCGCCACCACGGGGACGCCGAGGTCCGCGACGCCGGGGCGGACCTCGTGGACCTCGCCGTCAACGTCCGCGCGGACACGCCCCCGCGCTGGCTGCGCGAGGAGATCGCCGCCTCGCTGTCCCGTCTCGCGGCCTACCCGGACGGGCGGGACGCGCGGGCGGCGGTGGCGGAGCGCCACGGGCTGCCGGTGGAGCGGGTGCTGCTGACGGCGGGCGCGGCGGAGGCGTTCGTCCTGCTGGCCCGCGCGCTTCGGGTACGGCGGCCGGTGGTGGTGCATCCGCAGTTCACCGAGCCGGAGGCGGCGCTGCGGGACGCGGGGCACGCGGTGGAGCGGGTGCTGCTGAGCGCGCGGGACGGGTTCCGGCTGGACCCGGCGGCGGTGCCCGGGGACGCCGACCTGGTCATCGTCGGCAACCCGACCAACCCCACCTCCGTGCTCCACCCGGCCGAGACGCTCACCCGACTGGCCCGCCCCGGGCGGACGTTGGTCGTGGACGAGGCGTTCATGGACGCGGTGCCGGGTGAGCGGGAGGCGCTGGCCGGGCGGACGGACGTGCCGGGCCTGGTCGTGCTGCGCAGCCTCACCAAGACCTGGGGCCTGGCCGGTCTCCGGGTCGGCTACGTCCTCGCGCCCCCGGACACGGTCACCGCCCTGGAGCGCGCCCAGCCCCTGTGGCCGGTGTCCACCCCGGCCCTGGCCGCGACCCGGGCCTGCGTGGCACCCCGCGCCCTCGCGGAGGCGGCGCACGCGGCCCGTCGCACGGCCGCCGACCGTGCCCATCTCCTCACCGGCCTGGCCAGGTTGGCGGCCCACGGCGTCCGGGTGACCGGGCCGGCCGAAGCCCCCTTCGTCCTCCTGGAGATACCGGACGCCCAGCGTGTACGCCACCGGCTGCGCGAGCTGGGCTACGCGGTCCGCCGCGGCGACACCTTCCCCGGCCTGGGCCCGGACTGGCTCCGGGTGGCGGTCCGGGACCGGGTGACGATGGCGGGGTTCGTCGGCGCGCTGGGCACGGCGCTGACTCAGGAGGGCTGAGGTCCCGCCGGCCACGGCCGCAGCTTCTCCGGATTGCGGACCACCCAGATCCGCGCGACGCGGCCGGCGTCGACGTCGAAGGCCGCGACGGTGACCACGGTGCCGTCGCGGCGGGCCACCAGGCCGGGCAGGCCGTTGACCGAGCGTTCCAGGAGTTCGAGGCCGGGAGCCCGGTCGGCGATGGCGGCCATGTACCGGGCGATGCGCGGGCCGCCCTCGACCGGGCGCAGGACGGTGCCGGCCATGCCGCCGCCGTCAGCCGTCATCACGGCGGCCGGGTCGAGGAGGCCGACGAGGGCGGCGATATCCCGGCTCTCCCACGCCTTCCTCACCTGCCCCACCACGTCGGCCCGCACCGGCGCCGGGGCCGGCGCGGCGCTCACCCGCCGCCGCGCGGACGCCGCCAGTTGCTTGCAGGCCGCCGGGGTCCGGCCGAGCACCTCCGCAATCTCCGCGAACGGGTACCGGAAGACGTCGTGCAGCACGAACGCCACCCGCTCGGCGGGCGTCATCGATTCCAGGACGACCAGGAACGCCATCGCCACCGACTCGTCCCGCACGATCTGGTCGGCGGGGTCGGCATGGGCAGCGTCACCCCACTCGGCGCGGTCGGGCAGCGGCTCGGGCAGCCAGGCGCCGACGTAACGCTCCCGGCGGGTCCGCGCCGAGCCGAGCCGGTCCAGGCAGATCCGGCCGGTCACCGTCGTCAGCCAGGCACCGGGCGACAGGATCTCCGCCCGCCGGGCGTCCGACAGCCCGTACCAGCGGGCGTACGCGTCCTGCACGGCGTCCTCGGCCTCGGTCAGAGAACCGAGCAACCGGTAGGCCACGTTCAGCAGTTGGCGCCACTCGACCCCGCCCTCGACAGTCCCCATGCTTTCGGCCGCCCCCTCCGCCTTACCTTTCGCGGGCCCGCGTCGTCGGACTGGTGAGACCTTATCGAGCTGCTGCCCGGCGGGCGGAAAAGGGGACCGTGACATGGCTAGTCAGGAGACGACCACGACAAAGACGCGGCGCGACGGCTCCACGTTCCTCCGCATCGCCATAGCCCTGCAGACGCTGACCATCTTCCTCCAGGCCGTCTCCGCCGGCCTGCTGCTCACCACGTCCTACGGCGAGACGCTGCACGGCATCGGCGCCCGCGTGATGTACGGGGCGTCGATGCTGTACGTGCTCGCGGCGGTGCTGGCGTGGAAGCCGGGCGGCGGCTCCAGCCGGCCGGTATGGCACGCCTCGGGCTTCCTCGTCCTGGCCTCGGTCCAGGTCGTGCTCGGCATCGCGCACGTGCCGTCGGTCCATCTCCCGCTGGGCGTGCTGATGTTCGGGCTGAGCATGCTGGCGCTGGTCCGGCGGTGAGGCCCCGGCCAGGTCACGTCACGTCAGCCCCGGCGCCTGCGGGCCGGGGTCCCCGCACCCCCGCCCAGCAGGAGCAGGGCCAGTGCGCCGCACGCGATGTAACGGGGTGGCCGAACTGCCTCCCGTCTCGGCGAGGTTGCCCCGCGTGCCCTGGGGTTCGGCCTAGGGCACGGGGGTCGCGGCGGGCGGCTCCGGCGCGAGCGCGGCGGACTCGAGCGCGGCGGACTCAGGGGCCACACCCGGAGTCGTCCCCTCCGCCCCCGCCGGAGTCTCGCAGCTCCCCCGGCCGGCGTCACCGTGCCCGTCACCCCGGCCACGTCCAGCCGCGGCGGGTGCGCCAACACCTTGAGCCGGAGCGCCGTCGCCGCCGCCGTGCCGGAGGCGGGCCGGTGTGCGGCGAGGTCGAAGCGGACCTCGCCGACGCAGGGGACCCGTACTTCGGTCGGGCCGCCCGCCGGGACGGTGGTGCGCCTGCCGAGCAGTCGACTGGGCACGCTCGTTCGCCCCCCCCTCTGCACCTACTGCACGACCATCCCGTTCAGCACCACCCGGCGCGGCGCCGCGAGCACCCGTACGTCGGCGCGCGGGTCGGACTCGTAGACCACCAGGTCGGCCGGGGCGCCCTCGTCCAGGCCGGGGCGGCCCAGCCAGGCGCGGGCGGCCCAGCTGGCGGCGGCCAGCGCCTCGACCGGCGGGATGCCGGCCGTGACCAGTTCCGCCACCTCGGCCGCGACAAGCCCGTGCGGCAGCGAGCCGCCCGCGTCGGTGCCGGCGTACACCGGGATGCCCGCGTCGTAGGCGTCGCGCACGGTGTCGTAGCGCCGCTCGTGGAGGCGTCGCATATGTGCCGACCAGCGGGGGTACCTGTTCTCGCCGCCTGCCGCCAGGTCCGGGAAGGTGGCGATGTTGACCAGGGTCGGCACGATGGCGACCCCGCGTTCCGCGAACAGCGGGATCAGGCCGGGGGTGAGGCCGGTGGCGTGCTCGACGCAGTCGATGCCCGCCTCCACCAGGTCGCGCAGCGAACTCTCGGCGAAGCAGTGCGCGGTGACCCGCGCGCCCAGCCGGTGCGCCTCCGCGATCCCCGCCTCGACCGCCTCGCGCGGCCAGCAGGGGGCGAGGTCACCGGCGTCCCGGTCGATCCAGTCGCCGACCAGCTTGACCCAGCCGTCCCCGCGCCGCGCCTCCTGCCCGACGTAGGCGACCAGGTCGGCGGGCTCGATCTCATGGGCGTAGCCCCGGATGTAGCGCCGGGTGCGGGCGATGTGCCGGCCGGCGCGGATGATCTTCGGGAGGTCGTCCCGGTCGTCCACCCAGCGGGTGTCGGAGGGCGAACCGGCGTCCCGGATCAGCAGGGCGCCGGCCTCGCGGTCGGTGCGGGCCTGCTTCTCGGCGGTGTCCGTGTCGACCGGGCCGTGCGCGCCGAGGCCGACATGGCAGTGGGCGTCGACCAGGCCGGGCAGCGCCCAGCCCTCGACGGTGCGTACGTCACCGGCGCCGGCGGGGCGGTCGTAGGTGACGCGGCCGCCGACCACCCACAGTTCGTCGCGGACGTCGTCGGGCCCGGCCAGGACCCGCCCCTTCACGTGCAGCACCGCGTGATCGCTCATGCATCGCACCTTAGTGAGGCGGCCCCGGCCGCTGAAGCCCCGGCCGCTCCCCGGCCCTGCCGGGCACGTCCGCCACCCCGGCCCTGCCGGGCATGTCCGCCACCCCGGCCATCGCCGGGTCCAGGACGCGGGAGAGGAAGTTGCGGGTCCGCTCGTTCCGGGGGTTGCCGATGACCTCCTTGGGGATGCCCTGCTCGACGACGACCCCGCCGTCCATGAAGACGACCCGGTCCGCGACCTCGCGGGCGAAGGTCATCTCATGGGTGACGACCATCATGGTCATGCCCTCCTCGGCGAGCCCCCGCATCACCGCGAGGACGTCACCGACCAGCTCGGGGTCGGGCGCGGAGGTCGGCTCGTCGAAGAGCATCACCTCGGGGCCCATGGCGAGCGAGCGGGCGATGGCCACGCGCTGCTGGCCGCCGGCACACGGGGCCGGTGCTGAAGGAGGATGTTCATGGGGGGAATCTCCGGGTCCGTGGGGGGAACCGTAGGTTCCGATTATAAGGAGAAGCTTGGGTCTCTCAAATCAACTGATGGGTGAGCGGCCGTCCAGCCTGAGATGTCGGTGGTCAAAGCGGACTGAGGCCGCCCGTTACCCTCGTCACCGTCGGCCGGTGGCCGGCCCCGTGGACCTCGTGAGCGAAGAAGGCACCCGACGTGACACATCCCCTCCTCGACCTGCCCCCGCTGACCGCCGCGCGGTTCGCCGCCATCGAGGACCGGGTGGCCCGGCTGCTGGACACCCGGCAGGACGTGCTGATCACCCAGGGCGAGGCGCTGCTGCCGCTGGAGGGCGCGATCCGCGCGGCCGCCGGTCCGGGCACGGTCGCGCTGAACGTGATCACCGGCCCGTACGGCCAGACCTTCGGCGACTGGCTGCGGGACTCCGGCGCGACCGTGCACGACCTCGCGGTGCCCTTCGACTCCGCGGCCGGCGCCGGCCAGGTCCGGGCGGCGTTCGCCGAGCACCCGGAGATCGACTTCGTCTCCCTGGTGCATGCGGAGGCGGCCACCGGCAACACCAACCCGGTCGCGGAGATCGGCGAGGCGGTACGGGAGCAGGGCGCCCTCTTCTACCTGGACGCGGTCGCCTCGGTCGGCGCCGAGCCGGTGCTGCCGGACGCGTGGGGTGTGGACCTGTGTGTGATCGGCGCCCAGAAGGCGATGGGCGGGCCCGCCGGGGTGTCCGCGATCTCGGTGAGCGAGCGGGCCTGGGCGCGGATGGCCGCCAACCCGGAAGCCCCGCGGCGCTCCTACCTCTCCCTGCTGGACTGGAAGGAGCGCTGGATCGACGGCGGCCGCAAGGCGCTGCCGCACGCCCCGGCCCAGCTGGAGATGCTGGCGCTGGACGCCTGCCTGGAGCGGATCGAGGCGGACGGCCTGGACACGGTGACGGCCCGGCACCGCGACCTCGCGCGGGCGACGCGGGCCGGGGCGGTCGCCCTGGGCGGCGGCCTCCGGCCGTTCGTGCGCGAGGAGCGGGACGCGGCACCGGTGGCGACCACGCTGCGGGTGCCGCCGGGCACGGTGGCCTCGGAGCTGGTGGCCATGGCGGTGGAGAGCGACCCGGCACTGCCGCTGGCCGCCGGGGGCGGGGCGCTGGCCGCGGAGATGATCCGGGTGAACCACTACGGGACCGACGCCACCCAGCTGGTGGTGCGCCGCGCGCTCGTGGCGCTGGGCGCGGCGATGGCCCGCCAGGGACTGACCGTGGACCTGGAGGCGGCCCTGCTGGCGATGGACGAGATCGTGCTCTGATCCCCGGCACCGGAAGTGCGGCCCGCACGACTTGGCGCGGGCCGTTTTCTCGTCCTCATCGTGTTCGACGGTGTGGAGAACACGGCGGTGGAGCCGCTCGCGGCGCCGGTGCGCAGGCCGGAGTCCATCGGGGCGCGGGACTGCACCCCGGTGCGGTGGCGCGCCTCACCCCCCGGTCACCGGGCCGGTGCAACTACGTGGGGGACGGCAGCCACCGGCCCGGTCAGGTCCGCACTCAGCCGGAGAGCGCGTCCAGCAGGCGGTCCACGTCCGCCTCGGTGTTGTAGAGGTGGAAGGCCGCGCGCAGGTTGCCCGCGCGGTCGGACACCTCGATGCCGGCGCGGCCGAGGCCGGGCTGCCGTGAGCCCAGCCCGGGTACCGAGACGATCGCCGATCCCGGCGCGGGCAGCGCCTCGTGGCCGAGTGCGGTGAGGCCGGCCCGGTAGCGGTCGGCCAGGGCGGTGTCGTGGGCGTGGATCGCGGGCAGGCCCAGCTCCTCGATCAGTTCCAGGGAGCGGCGCAGCGCGGGGTAGCTGAACAGGGCGGGGCTGAGGTCGAACCGCCGCGCGGAGTGGGCGAGTTCGGTGACGGGGCCGTAGCAGCTGTCCCAGGGCCGCTCGCCCGCGACCCAGCCGGCCAGCAGGGGGGTGAGCCCGCCGAAGTCCTCGGGCAGGACGAGGAAGGCGACGCCGTGCGGGCCGAGCAGCCACTTGTAGGACACCGACGCGGTGAAGTCCCACTCCCCCGCGTCCATCGGCAGCCACCCAGCCGCCTGGGAGAAGTCCACGTAGGTACGTGCCCCGTGGGTACGGGCGGCCTCGCGCAGCGCGGGCAGGTCGGCCACCCTGCCGTCGGCGGACTGCGCGGCGCTCACGGCGACGAGCGCGGTGCCGGGGCGGACGGACTCGGCGACGCGCTCCACCGGCACCGCGCGCACCTTGAGGTCGCCCCGGGTGTGGAACGGGTTGGGTACGGAGGCGAAGTCGTCCTCGGCGGTGAGGACTTCGGCGCCCGGGGGCAGCGAGGCGGCGATCACCCCGCCGTGCGCGGCGACCGAGGCGCCCAGCGCGACCCGCTCGACGGGGACCCGGGCGAGCCGGGCGAACGCGGCCCGGCACACCTCGACATCCTCCCAGAGCGCGGTCAGCGGCTGCCCCTGCGCCCGCAGCAGCGCCGCCTCGTGCAGGGCGGTGACGGCGCGGGCGGGCAGCAGGCCGTTGCTGGCGGTGTTGAGGAAGGTGCCGACCGGGGCGAACTCGGCGCGGACGAGGCTCTCGAACGTCTCCGTGGTCTCCATGACTCCACTGTGCGGCGCCCGGAAGCCGTCGTCCATCACGCGTCTCTACAGGGTGGTTCCAAGCAACCCTTATGCGTCAGCCCTGGGCGGGCACCGCGCAGCCGTCCGGGCCGCAGGTGCCGGCGTCGTCCCCGGCGACCGTCCTGAGCGGGGAGCGGTCGCCCCACGCCTGGGCGAGGGCCTGGGTGAAGACCTCGGCGGGCTGGGCGCCGGAGACGCCGTAGGTGCGGTCGAGGACGAAGAAGGGGACGCCGTTCGCGCCGAGCTGGGCGGCCTCGCGCTCGTCGGCACGGACCTCGTCGGCGTAGGCGGTGGGGTCGGCGAGGACCGCACGGGCGGCGCCGGCGTCCAGGCCGGCTTCGGCGGCCAGCTCCACCAGGTGGTCGTCGCCGCCGGTGAACACCGAGTGCTCGTCGGCGAAGTTGGCCCGGTACAGCCGGTCGAGCAGCGCCTCCTGCCTGCCCTGCTCCTTGGCGAAGTGCAGCAGGCGGTGCAGGTCGAAGGTGCTGCCGTGGTCGCGGCCACGGGCGCGGTAGTCCAGGCCCTCGGCGGCGGCCTGGGCGCCGAGGTTGTCCTCGCCGGCCTCGGCCTGGGCCGCGCTCATGCCGTACTTGCGGGTCAGCATGGTGATCACCGGCTCCACGTCACCCTTGGCCCGGCCGGGGTCCAGCTCGAAGGAGCGGTGCACGACCTCGACCTCGTCCCGGTGCGGGAACGCGGCGAGCGCCTTCTCGAAGCGTGCCTTGCCGACGTAGCACCAGGGGCAGGCGATGTCGCTCCAGATCTCGACGCGCATCTTCAGGTCTCTCTCCCGCTCGTACCGGACGGGGGCTCTCTCCGTCCGGTTGCGTGAACGTTCAAGCAGCCGGGTTCATTCCCCGGGCGGGGTCCAGCGCAGGAACAGATGATGGTCGTCCTCTGCGGGCGGGTTCTCCGGGTCGGGGACCCAGCCCTGGCGGGTGTAGAACGCCTGGGCGCGCCGGTTGTCCACATGCACGTCCAGCACGGCGGCCCGCCTGCCGTCGGCGAGCCACCGCTCCACGCAGGCGGCGTGCAGGGCGCTGCCGAGGCCCGCGCGCCAGTGGTCCGGCGAGACATGGAACTGGTACAGCTTCACCGTGTCCGCGGACCCGCCCTCCGGCGTCCGGAAGGAGGCGACGGCGACGATCTCCCCGTCCCGCACCCCGCACAGCACCTGCCCGTCGGGGCGCTCGACGGAGCCCCGCCAGGCGTCGGTCCAGTCGAAGTCCGCCGGCGGCAGCCCGTCCGGGTAGTACGTCGCACGGGCCCGCGCGTGCACCGCGGCGATGGCCTCGGCCTCCTGCGGCTCGGCGGGCCGGATCACCAGGGCGCCTGCTGTCTCCTCACTGATCACGCGGTTCAGGACGTACGGGGCGACGCTGCGGTTCCGGGACGCGTCAGCTCCCGTCCCGCAGGTCCGCGGGCCAGGTGGGCCGGAACTCCAGGTGGTCGTAGGTCACCACGCAGCCCTCCCCGATCGGTGACTGGGTCATGAAGCCGATCAGGGCGGCGCCGGTCTCCTTCTCGTCGCCGAGGGTGAAGAGGCGGACGAAGGTCCAGCGTTCGCCGTCGCGGGAGGCGTGGAAGGCCAGGGCGCGGCCGGTGCGGCTCACCCGGAGCCAGACGGAACTACCGGGCACGGTGGCGGAGTTGGCTTCGTCGGAGTGACCTCGGGTGACCACCGTGCAGATGGTGGGCACGTCCGGGGAGTTCTCCAGGCAGAGCTTGGCCCAGGCCCGGTCGCCGACATGGACGTAGAGAACCCCGGCGTCGAAGGCGGCGTTGAAGCCGACCGTGACACGGGCGATCAGCTGGAAGTCGCCCTCGGGCGAGCCGAGCAGCCGGGGCGCGTCGGCGGCCGGGTCCAGCGCCTCCCCGGTCGGCGTGACGAACCGGTCCTGCCGGGGCCCGGCCCAGCCGGTGAGCACCCCCTTCTCGTACGACCAGTGCCCGCCGGGGCCGTATGTCCGCAGGGGGAAGGGTAGCTCGGGAAGCTGTATGTCCATCGGACGATTCTCGCAGCCTGTCCGGGTCGGCGTTCGAGCAGTCCGTCGTGGCGCCGGGGCAGCCGCAGCGGGTTGTCGTCGCGCGGCTCGGACGGCACCAGCACCGGGCCGGGCTTGACGCGGAACTGGTTCCCCCCGGTCCAGGCCGCGCCGCAGGGACTCGGCCGGCGGCTCGTTCGATATCCTGAACGCCGTCTCTGATGGTGAATGAGCTGCTCGGAGGCTATCTGCCGGGAGCCTGGTGCATCCAGGGCTCCGCGGCTTCCGGGCGGCGGCCTAGTGAAGGGTCCAGCGGCGATGACGGCAGCCGAGACGGGCGGCGGGGCGCAGGTCAAGTCCGCGGTGCGGACGGTGGAGTTGCTGGAGCACTTCGCGGGGCGGCCCGGCATGCACTCCCTGGCGGACGTGCGGGAGGCCGTCGGCTACCCCAAGTCCAGTCTGTACATGCTGCTGCGCACGCTGGTGGAGCTGGGCTGGGTGGAGACGGACGCGACCGGCACGCGGTACGGCATCGGGGTACGGGCGCTGCTGGCCGGCACCTCCTACCTCGACGGCGACGAGGTGGTCGCGGCGGCCCGGCCCGCGCTGGACCGGCTCGCGGACGACACCACGGAGACCGTCCACCTGGCCCGGCTGGACGGCACCAGCGTGGTCTGCCTGGCCACCCGCCGGTCCCGGCACCACCTGCGCCCCTTCACCCGCGTCGGCCGCCGGCTGCCCGCCCACTCGACCTCGCTGGGCAAGGCGCTGCTCGCCACGCACACCGACGACCAGGTCCGGGCCCTGCTCCCCGAGAAGCTGCCCTCGCTCACCGAGCACACGGTGACCGACCGGGAGGCACTGATCGAGGAACTGCACCGGGTCCGTGAGCAGGGTCACGCCGAGGACCGCGAGGAGAACACCCTCGGCCTGCGCTGCTTCGGGGTCGCCGTGCCGTACCGCACCCCGGCCCGCGACGCGGTGAGCTGCTCGGTCCCGGTGGCCCGGCTGACCCGGGCGCACGAGCAGCTGATCAAGGACGCGCTGCTGGACGCGCGGGACCGGCTGACGCGGGCGACCCGGCGGCTGTGAGCGGGCCGCGACCACCCCGGACCGGCGGCACCGCAGGCGCGCACCCGCGTCACCGAAGATCTGAACATGTGATGAGAACAGGCGCAGGTCGGGAACGGAACCGCCCTTCCCGGTCGTCTACCCCTGCGCCATGAACAAGACGATCAGGCGCGCCGCCGTCCTCTCCCTGCTGCTCGTGCTCGCGCTGCTGCTCCGGGCGACCTGGGTGCAGTTCTACGACGGCAAGGCCCTCGCGGACGCCGACGACAACCGCCGGAACGCCATCGGCACGTACTCCCGCCCGCTCGGCGACATCATCGTGGCCGGGAAGCCGGTCACCGGCTCGGCCCGCACCGAGCACGGCGACCTCGCGTACCGGCGTACGTACACGGACGGCCCGCTGTACGCGGCGGTGACCGGCTACGCCTCGCAGGCGTACGCGCCCACCCAGCTGGAGGGCGTCTACGGCGACCTGCTCAACGGCACGGACCCAAGGCTGCGGACCGCGATGGACACTGTCACCGGGCGGCGGGCCGATCCGGGCGACGTGATCACCACGATCGACCCCGCCGTGCAGCGCGCCGGCTACAGGGCGCTGGGCGGCAACACCGGCGGGGCCGTGGCGATCGACCCGAAGACCGGCAAGATCCTCGCCATGGTCTCCACGCCGTCCTACGACCCCTCGGCGCTGACCGCGGCGAACACGGCGGGGACGGCCTGGCAGCGGCTCACCACCGACAAGGAGAAGCCGCTCGTCAACCGGGCGATGCGCCAGCCGCTGCCGCCCGGCTCGACGTTCAAGCTGGTCGTGGCCGCGGCCGCGCTGGAGGACGGGCTCTACACGGACGTGGACCAGCGCACCGACAGCCCCGCCCCCTACACCCCGCCGGGCACCACGCGCGAGCTGCCGAACGAGAACACGGCGGCGCCCTGCGCGAACGCCTCGCTCCGGGTGGCCCTGCGGTACTCCTGCAACAACGTCTTCGGCAAGCTGGCCGTCGACCTCGGCCAGGACAAGGTGCGGGCCATGGCCGAGAAGTTCGGCTTCGACGACGACAAGCTGGACATCCCGGTGCGGGCCTACACCAGCGTGTACCCGTCCGGCATGGACAAGGCGCTGACCGCGCTGTCGGGCATCGGGCAGTACGACGTCACCGCCACCCCGCTCCAGCTGGCCATGGTGTCCGCCGCCCTGGCGAACGGCGGTGAGCTGGTGGCGCCGCACATGGTGTCGCGGCTCACCACCGGCGACGGCGAGGTGTTGCGGGACTTCGGGGACGCGGGCCGCGAGCGGGTCGTCAGCACCCGTACCGCCGAGCAGCTCCGGTCCGCGATGCGGACGGTGGTCAGGGACGGCACCGGCCGCAACGCGCTCATCGACGGGGTCACGGTCGGCGGGAAGACCGGCACCGCCCAGCACGGCCCGAACAACAGCGAGACGCCGTACGCCTGGTTCACCGCGTACGGGAAGTCGGACGGCACGGGCCGGGAGGTCGCGGTGGCGGTGATGGTCGAGCAGTCCGGCGCGGCCCGCTCGGAGGTCAGCGGCAACGGCCTGGCGGCGCCGGTGGCCAGGGCGATGACGGCGGCGGCGCTCAAGCAGGGCTGAGCGCCGCCGGATCGTCAGGCTTCGACGGGACGCGTCAGGAGACGAAGTACGTCGGGTTGGGCAGCTTGTACGTGCGGTCGGCGTAGCCGCCGTCCAGGTCGGAGTACTGGTCGCCGAAGTTGGCGATGATCTCGTACCCGAGATCCTGCTCGATGTGCTTGCGGGTGCCCGACTTGTACTGGACGGTGGTGCAGGTCCAGGCGCCCGGCGTGGCGCAGGAGGCCAGGTAGGCGGG
Source organism: Streptomyces sp. NPDC058459 (assembly GCF_042721685.1). Classification (NCBI taxonomy): domain Bacteria; kingdom Bacillati; phylum Actinomycetota; class Actinomycetes; order Kitasatosporales; family Streptomycetaceae; genus Streptomyces; species Streptomyces sp. NPDC058459. The sequence continues at coordinate 17,704 of NZ_JBHXLV010000001.1, forward strand.
CGGGTTGGCCTTGTCCTTGAGGAACATGTGGCCGGCGTCCAGGTTGACGTCGGCGCCGACCTTCTTCAGGTTCTCCACCGCGCCGGCGCGCTGGGCCTCGCTGAGACCGGAGTTGTAGAACACCGCGACGCCCTTGGAGGTGGCGTACCGCACCAGCTCGGGGCTGCCGAACACCTCGGGGCGGTCGGCACGGTTCACGTACTCGTTCCAGGTGGCGGAGTCGTACGTGTAGTTGGTGCGCTTCTCGTAGTCGAGGCTGAGCAGCAGGGTGTCGTCGATGTCGAAGACGACGGCCGGCTTCTCGCCCCGGTGGTGTGCCTTGCGGGCCGCCCTGTCGATGTACCGCTTGGCGCCGGCGTCGATCCGCGCCAGGTCCGTGGCGTACGGGCTGGTCGGCGACGCCTGGTACTTGCCCGCGCTGTCGGCGGTGGTGCCGTAGTAGGTGTCGATGTCCTTCACCAGGAGCCCGATGTTGTACGGCTCATGGGTGGAGTTCGCCGTCGACTGCCCGGCGGTGGCCGCACCGGCGCCGTACAGGGCGCCACCGGCGAGCGCACAGGCGGCGGTGGCGGCCGCGATTCGCAGTGATTTACGCATGACAGGTGTTCTACGCGCGTCATCGTCTCCACGGGACGGACGTTGCAGGATCGAGATCAAGCCAGGCCCTGCCGGGCGGGCGGGTCGGACTCGGGGGGCCCGGGGTGAGGCGGACCCTGGACACCGTGAGCCACCGTCGGAGCGGTCGGGGCCGTCCGCACCACCCCTCGTCCACCAGCCGATTGACCGCATTCCACAACCCGCTCGACCCACCCGCACCCCCTCTCCAGCCTCACCGAGCGTGTGAACGCCCCTCTGTCCGACCAGCGAGGAGACCCGCGATGCCCACCCCCCGCACGATCCTGCTCACCGGCGCCGCCGGCGGCCTCGGCACCCTGATGCGCTCCCTGCTGCCGGCCCACGGCCACACCCTCCGCCTCCTGGACGCCCGGCCGGTCCCGGGCGCCCCGGACGCCATCACCGCGGACCTCGCCGACCTGGACGCGCTGCGCGAGGCGGTACGCGGCACGGACGCGGTGCTGCATCTGGCGGGCATCTCCCTGGAAGCCCCCTTCGAGAAGATCCTGAAGTCGAACATCGAGGGCACGTACCACCTCTACGAGGCCGCTCGTCTCGAAGGCGTCCCCCGCGTGGTCTTCGCCTCCTCCAACCACGCGGTCGGCCACACCCCCGTCCCGGGCCCGAACGGCCGGCCCATCCCGGTCGGCGTCCCGCACCGCCCCGACACCTTCTACGGCCTCTCCAAGTGCTTCGGCGAGGATCTGGCCCAGCTGTACTGGGACCGCCACGGCGTGGAGACCGTGTCCGTACGCATCGGCTCCTGCTTCCCGGAGCCGACCAGCGTGCGCATGCTCTCGATCTGGCTGAGCCCCGCCGACGCCGCCCGCCTCTTCCACGCGGCCCTGACCGCCGAGGGCGTGGGACACACCGTCGTCCACGGCTCCTCCGCCAACACCCGACTGTGGTGGGACCTCAGCTCCGCGCGGGCCCTCGGCTACCGCCCCGAGGACGACTCCGAGCCGTACGCGGAGAGGCTCATCGCCGAACAGGGTGAGCTGGACCCCGCCGACCCGGCCCAGGACCGTCTCGGCGGCCACTTCCTCACCGACCCGCCGATCTGGCCGTACTGAACAGGCCACCAGGGTCGACAAGGCGGACCCGGAGGCCGAAAACGATCGCTCAGGACCGCGAGCGGGCACCGAACGGGCCCGCTCGCGGTCATGTACGGGCATCCGCGCCGCCCGCTCCCACCCCGCACTTCACTGCCACGCAGGTCCGGGGCGGGCGCAACAGGATGTGATCGGGCACACACGGGCAGAATCGGGCACCGAACAGACCTGTTCAGCGCAGCATGTCCGTTGTAGAACTTCCCCCAGGGCCCGAACGGGCATCCCAGCGGGTATCTCGATGACGAGAGCGGGTGACGACATGAACACCAGGACGGCCGAGGAACGTCAGCGCGAGATCGTGCGTGCGGCGCGGGCCACCGGTTCCGTCGACGTCACCGCGCTAGCCGACGAGCTGGGCGTGGCCAAGGAGACCATCCGGCGCGATCTGCGCGCGCTGGAGGACCACGGGCTGGTCCGCCGCACCCACGGCGGCGCCTACCCGGTGGAGAGCGCCGCCTTCGAGACCACGCTCGCCTTCCGCGCCACCAGCCACGTACCCGAGAAGCGCAGGATCGCGGCCGCCGCGGCCGAGCTGCTCGGGGACGCGGAGACGGTCTTCGTCGACGAGGGCTTCACCCCCCAGCTCATCGCCGAGGCCCTGCCCACCGGCCGGGCACTGACCGTGGTGACCGCCTCCCTGCCCGTCGCGGGCGCTCTCGCGGAGGCCGAGAACGTGTCGGTCCTGCTGCTGGGGGGCCGGGTCCGGGCGGGCACACTCGCCACCGTCGACCACTGGACGACCAAGATGCTGGCCGGCTTCGTGGTGGACCTCGCCTACCTCGGCGCCAACGGCATCTCCCGCGAACACGGTCTGACCACGCCCGACCCCGCCGTCAGCGAGGTCAAGGCGCAGGCCATCCGGGCCGCCCGGCGCACGGTCTTCGCCGGGGTGCACACCAAGTTCGGAGCCGTCAGCTTCTGCCGGTTCGCCGAGATCGGCGCGGTGGACACGATCGTCACGAGCACCCAGCTCCCGGTGGCCGAGGCCCACCGCTACTCCCTCCTGGGGCCGCAGGTCATCAGGGTCTGACCCCGGGCCGGCCCCGCACCGCCGCCCCCGCACACCACCCGCACCACCCACACCACCCGGCCGTCCGCCGCGCCCGCGGCGAGCCGCACGGCCATCCCGGCACACCCCACGCACCACCCACACCACCCGCACCAGCCGCACCAGCCGCACCAGCCGCACCAGCCGAGCCGCCCGTACCACCGACCGTCCGTCTTCCGGGACCGACAAGCGATCAGGAGTACCTTTCATGCCAACCCAGAGCCGACGTACGTCACGCGTCCTCCTCGCCGCCTGCGCGGCGGGAGCACTCGCCACTCCCCTCCTCACCGGCTGCGCGGGAGCGGGCGGCGCGGGCGGCGGTGGATCGGCGAGCCACTCCATCAACGTCCTGATGGTGAACAACCCGCAGATGGTGGAGCTGCAGAAGCTCACCGCCGCCAACTTCACCAAGAAGACCGGCATCAAGGTGAACTTCACCGTCCTGCCGGAGAACGACGTCAGAGACAAGATCAGCCAGGACTTCGCCAACCAGGCCGGCCAGTACGACGTCGCCACCCTCAGCAACTACGAGATCCCGATCTACGCCAAGAACGGCTGGCTCCACCCCGTGGACAGCTACGTCAAGAGCGACACCGCCTTCGACCAGAAGGACATCCTCGCCCCGATGACGCAGGCGCTGACCGGCGCGGACGGCAAGCTCTACGGCGAGCCCTTCTACGGCGAGTCCTCCTTCCTGATGTACCGCAAGGACATCCTCGCGAAGAAGGGCCTGAAGATGCCGGCCCACCCCACCTGGCAGCAGGTGGCCGACATCGCCGCCGAGACGGACGGCGCCGAGCCCGGGATGAAGGGCGTCTGTCTGCGCGGACTGCCCGGCTGGGGCGAGGTGATCGCCCCGCTGAGCACGGTGGTCAACACCTTCGGCGGCACCTGGTTCGACAAGGACTGGAAGGCCCGGCTCGACTCCCCCGAGTTCAAGAAGGCCACGCAGTTCTACGTGGACCTGGTGCGCAAGCACGGTGAGTCGGGCGCCGCGCAGTCCGGCTACGCCGAGTGCCTGAACAACATGACCCAGAGCAAGACGGCCATGTGGTACGACGCCACGGCGGGCGCCGGCTCGCTGGAGGCCGCCGGCTCCCCGGTCAAGGGCAAGATCGGCTACGTGTCGGCCCCGGTCGACAGGACCAGGAGCTCCGGCTGGCTCTACACCTGGGCGTGGGGCATCCAGAAGGCGTCCAAGCAGCCCGACGACGCCTGGAAGTTCATCTCGTGGGCGTCTGGCAAGGGCTACGAGAACCTCGTCGGCAAGACCGCGGGCTGGTCGAACGTGCCCGCCGGCAAGCGTGCGTCCACCTACGAGATCCCGGACTACAACAAGGAGGCGGGCGCCTTCGCGGACGTCACCAGGGACGCCATAGCGAGCGCCGAGCCGCAGAACCCGGGCGTGCAGCCCCGGCCCGCGCCCGGCATCCAGTTCGTGGGCATCCCCGAGTTCACCGACCTGGGCACCAAGGTCGCCCAGGAGATCAGCACCGCCATCGCGGGCCGTCAGTCCGTGGACAGCGCGCTGAAGAAGTCGCAGTCGTACGCCGAGGCCGTCGGCAAGAAGTACCAGAAGTAAGAAGCACGAGGATCATGACCGTGACTACATCGGCCCCCGTCGCCGCCGCCACCGCGCGGCGGGCGGCCGGGCCCTCGAACCGCATGCGCGGCTGGGCCACCCGCGCCCCGCTGCTGCCCGCCCTGATCTTCATGATCGTCGTCACGCAGCTGCCGTTCGTGGCGACCCTGGTGATCTCGTTCTTCAACTGGAACGCGCTCTACCCGGACGACCGCCACTTCACCGGCCTGTCCAACTACGCCGACGTCCTCAGCACGTCCGAGCTGCGCCAGTCGGTGTGGACGACCGTCGTGCTGACCGTCTCCGTGGTGCTGGTCAGCCTGGTGCTCGGGCTGGTCCTGGCGCTGCTGCTGAACCGCCGTTTCCGGGGCCGGGGAGCCGTGCGCACCATGCTCATCGCGCCCTTCCTGCTGGTGCCGGTCGCGTCCGCCCTGCTCTGGAAGCACGTGCTGTTCAACCCGGAGTACGGCCTCTTCAACGGCGTCCTGCACTGGCTCGGCGGAAGCGGCGCGCCGCAGCCGGACTGGATCTCCGAGATGCCGCTCGCGGCGGTCGCCGCCTCCCTGGTGTGGCAGTGGACGCCATTCATGATGCTGATCCTGCTGGCGGGGTTGCAGAGCCGCGACTCGCAGCTGATCGAGGCGGCGGGGATGGACGGCGCGAACGGCTGGCAGGTGTTCGTCCACATCACGCTCCCGCATCTGCGCCGCTACCTCGAACTGGGCGTGCTGCTCGGATCGATCTACATCGTGCAGAACTTCGACGCGGTGTTCACCATCACCTCCGGCGGCCTGGGCACCGCGAACCTGCCGTACACCGTCTACCAGACCTTCTATCAGGCGCACGAGAACGGCCTGGCGTCCGCTGCCGGTGTCCTCGTCGTCATCGGCTCGATCGTCATCGCGACCTTCGCCCTGCGCGTCGTGTCGTCCCTGTTCCGTGAGGAGGCCACCCGCGCATGACGACCTCCGTCACCGCTCCCGCGCGCCGGACCCGCTCCGGCCCCGGCGCCAAGGGCGCCGCCCTGTCCGTGGTCGCCTGGCTGGCCGGGCTGCTGTTCGTCCTGCCTCTGCTGTGGATGACGCTCACGTCCTTCCACTCCGAGGCGGACGCCGCGACCAACCCGCCCTCCCTCGCCGCCTCGCTCACCCTGGACAGCTACCGGGACTTCTTCGGCGTGGCCGGCGGGGCGAGTCCCTGGCCCGCGCTGATCAACTCGACGATGGCGTCCGTGGTGTCCACCGTGCTGACGCTGGTGCTGGCGCTGCCGGCCGCGTACGCGCTGTCCATCCGCCCGGTGAGGAAGTGGACCGACGTCCTGTTCTTCTTCCTGTCCACCAAGATGCTGCCGGCCGTGGCGGGCCTGCTGCCGATCTACCTCTTCGCCAAGGACACCGGGCTGCTGGACAACATCTGGGCGCTGATCGTGCTCTACACGTCCATGAACCTGCCGATCGCGGTGTGGATGATGCAGTCCTTCCTCTCCGAGGTACCGGTCGCGATCATCGAGGCGGCGCAGATCGACGGGGCCAGGCTGCCCACGGTGCTGGGCCGCGTGGTGGCGCCGATCGCCCTTCCGGGCATCGCGGCCACCGCCCTGATCTGCTTCATCTTCAGCTGGAACGAGCTGATGTTCGCCCGCGTGCTGACCGGTGTGGTCGCGCAGACCGCCCCGGTCTTCCTGACCAGTTTCATCACCAGCCAGGGCCTGTTCCTGGCCAAGGTGTGCGCCGCGTCGCTCGTCGTCTCCCTGCCGGTGCTCGCCGCAGGTTTCGCCGCCCAGGACAAGCTGGTCCAGGGCCTGTCGCTTGGAGCCGTGAAATGAAGGCCGCCGTCATCGAGTCCGTGGGCCGGGCCGTCGTCACTGAGGTCCCCGACCCGACCCCCGGTCCGCGCGACGTGGTCGTGGAGGTTGCCGCGTGCGGGATCTGCGGTACCGATCTGCACATCCTCCAGGGCGAGTTCGCGCCCACGCTGCCGATCGTGCCGGGTCATGAGTTCGCGGGTCAGGTCGTCGGGATCGGCAGCCAGGTCACCGAGGTCGCGGTCGGCGACCAGGTCGCGGTGGACCCGTCCCTGTACTGCCACGAGTGCCGCTTCTGCCGCGACGGCCACAACAACATGTGCGAACGCTGGGCCGCGATCGGCGTGACCACGGCCGGCGGCGCCGCCCAGTACGCGGTCGCGCCCGTGGCCAACTGCGTGAAGCTGCCCGACCACGTACGCCCCCAGGACGCGGCTCTCATCGAGCCGCTGTCCTGCGCGGTACGCGGCTACGACATCCTCAACTCCCGCCTCGGCGCGCACGTCCTGATCTACGGCTCCGGCACCATGGGCCTGATGATGCTGGAGCTGGCCAAGCGCACCGGCGCGGCGAGCGTCGACATGGTCGACATCAACCCGGCCCGGCTGGAGACCGCCAAACTGCTCGGCGTCTCGGGTTCGGCGGCGAACGCGGACGAGCTGGACCGGCCGCAGGGCTGGGAGATCGTGATCGACGCGACCGGCAACGCGGCGGCCATCCAGGACGGCCTGGGCCGGGTGGCGAAGGCGGGCACCTACCTTCAGTTCGGCGTGGCCGACTACGCGACGCGGGTGACGATCGACCCGTACCGCATCTACAACCAGGAGATCACCATCACCGGCTCCATGGCGGTGCTGCACAGCTACGAGCGGGCGGCGGAGCTGTTCGCGAACGGCGTGCTGGACCCGGACGTCTTCATCAGCGACCGGATCGCGCTGGAGAACTACCCGCAGGCGCTGGAGCAGTTCGCGGCGGGCGTCGGCCGGAAGATCGTCGTGACGCCCTGAGGGGGCTTCATCGGCGGGGTCCTGTAGGCGGGGTCCTGCCTGCGGGGTTCTGTAGGCGGGGTCAGTCCTGTAGGCGGGGTCTTGTTGGCGGGTACTGCCGACGTGGGGGCGAGCGCCGGAGTGCTCGCCCCCCGCGTCGGCGGTCGGCGTGCACCGGGCCGGGTGTCCGGTTCGCCCGCCGCGCCCGGCGCCGGCGCCTGCCCCGCGTCGCTCCTGCCCGGCCCCGCCCCCGGGGCGCATCCGTGCTTCGCGGCGCTCCTGACCCGAACGGGGGTCTCGGCGCCGGGTAAGGGAACGGCAAAGTGATGTCGTTCGTTCACCCGGCATGACCGCAATGACCCCTGGCTCCAACGTCCCGCTTCCGGCCGCCCGTGTGACGGTGGACGTGGCCGCACCGGTGCGGCTCGACGTGTCGGGCCTGCTGCTCACCGCCGACGGCAAGGTGCGCTCCGACGACGACTTCATCTTCTACAACCAGCCGTCCGGGCCCGGCGTGACCTACCGCTCGGGCGGTGGCTCCGCGCCGGACTCGATCACGGTCGACACCGGCGCGGTGCCGCCGGACATCGAGAAGATCGTCGTCACCGCGAGCCCGGACGCGGCGGGCCAGACCTTCCAGGGCATCGAGCCGACGGCCACCATCCGCGACACGGACGGCGGCTCGGTCGTGGCCTCCTTCACCCCGCCCGGCCTCGGCGCCGAGACGGCTCTGGTGGTCGTGGAGATCTACCGGCGCAACGGCCAGTGGAAGGCCCGCGCGGTGGGCCAGGGGTATGCGAACGGCCTGGCGGGCATCGCCACGGACTTCGGGGTGACGGTGGAGGAACCGGCCCAGCCGGCGCCGCCGCAGCCTGTGGCCGCGCCCCCCGTCCCCCAGACGCCCCCGGCTCCGGCTCCCGGCGCGGGCAAGATCAACCTGGACAAGGGCCGGGTGAACCTCCAGAAGAACCAGACGGCGTCCCTGGTCAAGGGCGGAGCCCCGCTCCTCTCCCGCGTCCAGATGGGCCTCGGCTGGGAGCCGGCCTACCGGGGCAAGGACATCGACCTGGACGCCTCGGTCATCGCCTACGGCCCCCAGCGCAACGCCGTCGACAGCTGCTACTTCGGCAAGCTGTCCATCCTGGGCGGCGCGATCAAGCACTCCGGCGACAACCTCACCGGCGAGGGCGGCGGAGACGACGAGGTCATCACGGTCGACCTCGGCCGCATCCCGCAGGAGGTCACGGGCCTGGTCTTCACCGTGAACTCCTTCTCCGGCCAGAAGTTCACCGAGGTCGCCAAGGCGTACTGCCGCCTCATCGACCCCACCTCGGGCGAAGAACTGGCCCGCTTCGACCTGACCTCCGCCGAACCCCAGACCGGCGTCCTGATGGCGAAGCTCATCCGCCAGTACTCGGGCGAGTGGGACATGACGGCCCTCGGCGACTTCGTGAAGGCCCGCACGGTGAGGAACATGGTGAAGCCGGGGGCACAGGCACTCTGACGAGCGTTCCGGACGAGGACGCGCGGCCGGGGTTCACCTCGGGGACCCCGGCCGACTCACTCGTCCGGGGCCAGCACCCGGTAGCGAGCCAGCAGGTCCGCCGTGGTCTCCGCGTCCGCTGCCAGCAGGGGTGCCCGCACCGGCCCCGCCGGCAGGTCGAGGGCGCTCAGGAGGGCCTTCGCCGTCACCGTGCCCGGGAGATCTGAGGCCGTCATCGCCTCGATCAACGGCACTACCCGGGACTGGAGTTCAGCCGCACGAGCCGTGTCCCCCGCATCGAACGCCGCCAGGATTCCCGCCACCTCCCCCGGCACCACATTGGCGACCGTACTCACGCAGCCCGCCTCGATCAGCTCCCGCTTCTCCGTGTCCGTGGTGGTGGGCGACTCGCCGGTGGTGCCGTTCAGGACCAGCCCGTCGCAGCCGGCGGCCACGAGACGGGCCGCCAGGCGGGCCGCCCCGTCCAGGTCGAGCGTGCCGGCCGACGTGAACGGGGTGACCATCGCGCAGAGTGTGCGGCCGAGGGGTGCATTCCGATGCCTCATGGTCGTAGTCTCGGCATCGCAACCATGAAGCTCCACTTAAATCTTCTACCGTATATTACTAAGCCGATCTGAAGAGTCAGGGGCGGAAGCGCAGCACCTGCGGGTCGTGGTCGCTGATCTGGTCGTGGAACTCCGAGTTGATGTGCACGCTGTCGTAGGCGAACGAACCGCGCCGGATCGCCCTGCTGACCAGGATCTGGTCCAGCACCTGCGCGTTGCCCTGGTAGTCGTAGGTGTAACGCTCCCCGCGCGGCAGCGACTTGATCGCCGACCAGAGCTGCCCGTCACCCTCCAGGATCTTGGCGGTGTCGGAGAACTCGAAGTCGTTCATGTCCCCGAGCGCGATGACCTCCGCGTTCTTCTCGGCGCACAGCAGGGACTTCACGAAGGTGTTCACCTCCGCCGCCTGCGCGTGCCGCTGCGTCTCCGAGTTGCGGACCACCGGCTGGTACTGCCCGGTCAACGGCTGGTCGCCGCCTTTGGAGTTGAAGTGGTTGGCGATCACGAAGACCGTCCGGCCCCGGAACACGAACTCCCCGGCCAGCGGCTTGCGGCTGTTGGCCCAGGCCGTGTTCGCCGGGTCGATCCGGCCGGGCGACAGCGTCAGCCGCGCCTTGCCGTTCTCCTTGGTGACACCGACCGCCGTGGTGGAGTCGCCGCCGGGACGGTCGGTGAAGGAGACCCGCTCCGGGTTGAAGAGGAACACCTGCCGGATGTTGCCGCCCGGCTCGCCGCCGTCCTGCTTGTCGACCGGGTCGATGGAGCGCCAGTCGTAGCGCGGACCGCCCGCCGCGACGATCGCGTCGATCAGCTTGCCGACCGTAGCGCGGGCGCTCACCGTGCCGTCGTCGGTGGCGCCGTTGTCGTCCTGGATCTCCTCCAGGGACACGATGTCGGGCGAGCGCAGGTTGTTCACTATCGCGGACGCGTGCGCGTCGAAGGTGGCGTCGGACGGGTCGAGGTTCTCCACGTTGTACGTGGCCACCGCCAGCTCGCCGGACGCCTGCTTGCGGGTGGTCTCCCGCTCCAGGCCGCCGCTCTCCAGCGTGCCGAGCGCGCTCGCCACCAGGGTGTAGCCGCCGAACTGGGTGAAGTCCAGCGGGCCGGTGGTGGTGCCGGTGAGGGTGTCGCCGACGTTCGCCTTCGGGAAGTCCGCGGTCGCGCCGAGGGACTGGATCTGCAGCCGGCCGGTGTTCTGCGCGTCGTAGGAGCCGTAGAGGGTGCCGCCCCGCTCGGTGCGGTGCTCCTTGGGCTTCACGGTGACCCACAGCTCGCTGTAGGGGTCGGTGGCGGTGACCACGCGGGCGTCGCTGACCTGGACATTCATGCCCTCCAGCGACTCGTAGTAGTCGAGGGCGTAGGTCGCGGGGACGAGCGGCAGGGCGTTGATCGAGTTGTTCGCGGCCGGGTCACCCGCCGGGGCGTATCGTCGCGGCACCGCACGCTTGGTGATCACGACGGGGGCCGGGACCGGGTCGCCGGTGGAGACGGTGGTAACGACCGGCTTGGTGATCTCGGTGACCGACTGGTTGCCCGAGGCGGTGCCGCCCGGCACGTACTCCGAGACGGTGCCGGTGACGGTGACCGAGTCGCCGACCGCGGCCTTCGGCGCGGAGCCGGTGAAGACGAAGACGCCCTCGCTGGTGGCCGGGTCGGCGTCCGGGTTCGGGTCCTGGAACCAGAAGCCCTTGGACGAGCCGAAGGTGCGTACGGCGGTGACCACGCCGGGCACGTCGGCGACCTGCTTGCCCGCGTACGGCGAGAGGCGGGTGGTGCCCTGGATGTCGTGGACGCGCACCGAGTCGGCGTGCGCGGGCGAGGTGGCGACGGCGGACGCGGCGCCGCACACGGCGGCGACGGTGAGCGCGGCGAGACGCGCGGAAGTCCTGCTCGGCAAGGGGATTCCTCCGGGAACGTGACGGAACGCCGGGACGGGAAGGCACGTAGGCGTGTGGGGCTCGTCGCCCTCTGTGACACACACAGAGCCGAGTGAACACTTGTCCCCCCACCTCTACGCGCGTCAATCTCCTGCCTGGTGACCGGAGTTGTCAAGGTTCCGGCCACGCACGAGGGGTGCTCGGGGCCGTGACCGGGCAGCCCGCGGCCAAACCCGTCTACGCTGAGGGGTTGAGTGCTTTCCCGGTCCGAGGAGAACCAGCCGATGTCAGACAGCTCCCCCCTGCCGCCCGTACTGCTGCGTCCCGAAGCGGAGCTGGCGCGTGCCGCGCTGTCCACCCCGCTGCTCTCCCGCGCCGCGCGCGTCGCCCGCTGGGCGGGCCCGGAGACCCGTGTCGACGCCGACGGGAGTCTGCTTGATGAGCAGCTGTCCGCGGCCGCCGAGCTGCTCGGGCTGACCGGGGACGACGCCGCCGCGTATGCCGCCGAGGCATGGCGGGTGGCGGTGGACACCGGCCTGGTCGAGATCACCGACGAGGAGGCCGGGACCGTGGCCCCGGGCGCGGATCTGGCCCTGCTGACCGGCGCCCCGCACGACGTGCTGACGCTCTGGCTCGCCGCGCTGGAGACGGTCGTCGCGGAGGCCGGGGTGCCGGACCTGGACGGGCTGGCCGAGGCCCTGGAGGAGGGCGGCGAGATCGATTTCCCGTCACTCGGCTGGGACCCCGAGGGCGAGGCGGAGCTGCTCGACGGCGTACTCGCCAACCTCTACCTGCTGACCGTCGGTGAGGACGGACCCGGCGGGAGCCCCGTGCCGCTGCCCGCGCTGGCCGCCGCCACCATCGTCCCCGACGAGCTGGACCAGCCCAGCAACGACGTCCTGGAGCAGGTCTCCGACGCGATGATGAAGCTGGACGACCAGTTCCGGCTGCTGGAGCCGATCGGTCTGGTGGAGTACCGGCCGGTGGACGAAGATCTGATGGCCGGCGAGGAGGAGCCCGCCGAGCCGCTCGACGAGGACGACATCGCCCGCTACGGCATGGTCCGGCTGACCCCGCTCGGGCTGTACGGCCTGCGGGCGCGGCTGCTGGAGGCCGGGTTCCAGGCGCCGGCCGTGGGCGAGCTGGCCGACAAGGGCGCGGACGCGCTCCTCGACGGCACCGCCGTGTACGGGGAGTTCGCCGCGCGCGCCGAGACCGAGCAGTGGCTCGGGCAGCGCGAACCCCTGTCAGCCGCGCGGGAGTTGCTGGCGGCAGCACGGGGTACGGACACCGGGGCGCCGCTGCGGCGGCTGCGCTGCCAGCAGGCGCTGTCCCTGGTGGGCGAGGCGGCCGAGCCCGCGCTGCGGGAGGTGCTGGACGACCCCGAGCTGGGCGGTCTGGCCCGGGTGTGGCTGAGCGAGCGGGGCGCGTCGGACGTGCCCGCGCCCTCGCAGGACCTGGTGTTCTGGCTGACCGTGGACACGATCGCCGCGCAGCTCCAGGCGGAGGGCAACTCCGAGGAACTGCAGGCTCTGGTGGAGGGGCTGGCGGAGCAGCACAGCGGGTTCTTCTCGGCCGCGTGGCGGGTGGAGCACCCGGCGACGGCGGACGTGCTGGAGGCGATGGGCCGGCTGCACCCGGACAAGCGGGTGGCCAAGGAGGCGCGGAAGGCGGCGTTCAAGGCGAGGTCGCAGCAGCAGGGGAACTGAGTCCCACGGGTGTACGGCAGCGGTGTCCTGGCCGCGGTGCGGTGTTCAACTGCCGTTCAGCGGAGGGCGGGAGTATGTCGGCCGGACGAGGCCCCGCCATCCTCGCCCTCCGCCACGGGCATCGAGACCGTCACAGGAGACACCATGTCACTCTCCCGCAGGGACTTCGCCAGGTCGACGGCGGTCAGCGGTGCCGGGGTCGTCCTCGCGGGCGGCGTCGGCGCCCTCGCCACCGCCCCGCAGGCCCTCGCCGCCACGGACCTGGACGGCGCGGAGGACGCCCACGGCCACCCCGGCATCGGCTACGGCCCGCTGCTCCCCGACCCGGACGGCATCCTCGCGCTCCCGGCGGGCTTCTCGTACCGGGTGGTGACGTACAGCGGCCGTACCCGGCTGGAGTCGGGCGAGCCGACCCCGTCGAACCATGACGGCACGGCGGCCTTCGCCGGTCCGCGTGACTCCGTGCTGCTGGTGAACAACCACGAGCTGAAGGGGCCGCGCGCGAACTGGGAGCACCCGGTGCCGCTGGCCGAGGGCCTGGTGTACGACCCGGCGGCCGCAGGGGGCTGCACGGTGGTGGAGGTCCGTCGGGACCATGTCGCGGAGTGGGTGGGGATCGCCGGTACGTCCACCAACTGCGCGGGTGGCAGCACTCCTTGGGGCACGTGGCTGACCTGCGAGGAGACCGAGGACCGGGCCGGGCAGAACGGCATGACCAAGGACCACGGCTACGTCTTCGAGGTCGACCCCGCCGACCGCCGGGCCAACCGTGCGCCGGTGCCGCTGAAGGCGCTGGGCCGCTATGCCCACGAGGCCGTGGTGGTCGACCCGAAGCGGGGCCACCTCTTCCTCACCGAAGACGCGTCCGGCCCGAACGGCTTGTTCTACCGCTGGACCCCGCCGGAGGGCTTCCACCACGGCCGGGGCCGGCTGCGCACCCTCGCGGACGACGCGGGCGCCCTCCAGGCGTTCCGCTGCTTCGACTCCGGCGGCCGCTTCGTGGACGACCTCTCCCGCGCGACCCGGATCGGCACGGTGTACGGCGTGGACTGGGTCGACGTCCCCGACCGGGACGCGGTCTCGGTCCCGGTCCGCAAGCAGTTCACCGACGGGCAGGTGACCCGGGCCCGCAAGCTGGAGGGGATGTGGTGGGGCGACGGCGGGGTGTACGTCGTCTCGTCCTACGCCCGCGAGGAGAGCCCCGTACAGCACGACGGCCAGGTCTGGTTCTACGACCCCCGGCGCCGGACCCTGACCCTGAAGGTCCTCCTCAGCACCGGCGGCACCTTCGACGGCCCGGACAACATCACCGTCTCCCCCTACGGCGGCCTGGTCATCGCCGAGGACGGCGAGGGCGTACAGCACCTCTTCGGCGCGACGGACGGGGGCCGCACGTACCCGATCGCCCGCAACGAGCTGAACACCGGCACCGAATCGGCCCCCGCCTACAGCGAGTTCACCGGTGTCACCTTCTCCCCCGACGGCCACACCCTCTTCGCCAACATCCAGGAGCCGGGCATCATGCTGGCGATCACGGGCCCATGGAAGCGGCAGCGGCGCGGCTAAACTCGGGCGGGCACGCACCCCCGCCCGACAGAAAGCACGGCCCATGCGGGCAGACGCCCGACGCAACCACGCCCGCCTCCTGAAGGTGGCGACCGAAGCCTTCGCCGAACACGGCGAGGGCGCGTCCCTGGACGACATAGCGAAACGAGCGGGCGTGGGCTCGGGCACCCTCTACCGCCACTTCCCGACGCGGCGGGCGCTGCTGGAGGCGGCATATGCGGCGCGGATCGAGGCGCTGGGCGAACGGGGCGAGGAGCTGTCGCGTACGTTGCCCCCGGGCGAGGCCCTGACGGCATGGCTGCACGAGTTGTGCGTGGCGACGATCCAGGTCCGGGGCCTGAAAACCCTGTTGGGCACAGCCGCCACAGACACCCCCGTGACCGCATGCGGCACGGTGGTGAAGTCGACGGCAACCGCCCTGCTGACAGCCGCCCAGTCAGAAGGCACCCTCCGCCCCGACCTGACCCCCACCGACCTCCTGCGCCTGACCCAGGGCGTAGCAACGGCGGCGGAACTGGGTGGCGGGGAAGCTGGGGAGATCGAGCGGCATCTGGGGTGGCTGCTGAACGGGATTCGCGTCAGCGGAGAGTGAGGGCGCGGCGGGCCTCGGTGATGACGTTCTGGGCTTCGGTCCCGTACACCGCCGACTCACGGAGGGTGTGCCAGACCTTCGAGTAGAGGGCGATGTTGTCGGCGTCGTCCAACCACATCTCGGCATGCCAGTCCTCCGCGACGACCACCCGGCCATCCAGGACCCAGAAGCCGTTTGCGGGCACGATCTTGACGGGGGCGGCGAAAGGGACGACGCCCAGCTCGACCGTGTCCATGCCGATCATCCCGATGAGGCGGTCGAGCTGGGCGGCCAGCACGGAGGGCGGGCAGATCAGCGAGCGCAGCGCGGCTTCCCACATCAGCACGTGCAGCTTGCGGTCAGGCCGGTACAGCCACTCTTGCCGCTGAACTCGGGAGCGAACGGCGGCCTCAATGTCATTTGCGCCGCCCAGCAGTTCGGCGTACCGCCGGATGACGTGGTGGGCGTACTCGGGAGTCTGCAACAGACCAGGGATCACCGACTCTTCCCAGATCCACATGTGCGAGGCGCGGTCGATCTCCGCGCTCAGCCCCTCATGCATCGGCTTGAAGCCGTTCGCCAGCGCCCTGCGCCATGACCTGATGTGCGACTCGAAGCCCGCGAGCCGGGCGGCCAGCTCGGCGTACACCTCGGGCTGCTCGGTCGCGTCGGCCCACGCCCTCAGGTCCTCGGGGGTGGCCGTCTGCTTGCCGTTCTCCAGCTTGCTGACCTTGGAGCCCTGCCATCCGAGGCGCTGGGCCATTTGCTGACCGGTGAGCCGGCCACCAGGGCATGAGAAGCGCAGCTCACGCAGCCGCGTCCCCAGGGCCACCCTGGCTTGCTGGTAGTCAGTGCTCACCGGTCACGCGCGCTATCCGGCCTCGGCGACCTGCGCGGCGAACTCGTCCCGCGCTATGGCGTGGTGCATCGCAGCATCGCGCGCGACGCAATACCGGACGACCTCGGCCGGTTCGGTGATCAGCTCGATGTTCGTGATGTTGTCGGCGTCGTCGAAGTGCAGCAGGGCGACGAGCCGCGAGTCGAAGATCCAGAAGTCTTCGGCGGGCAGGTCGGTCGCGTCCTCGCGCCACAGGTAGCGGATGTCCTCGCCCACGGCCGCGTTGTGCCGGGCGTAGTCGAGCAGGAACAGTTGCTCGGTGGTGGGTGGCTTGTCGGCGATGCGAACCCGGCCGACCGTCTTGCCCGCCTCGGTCTGGGCCTTGATGTTGACGAACCAGGGCTCGTCGGGGTCGCACGGCGACGAGCCGGTGGCCAGGAACGCCCGGAAGTCAGCGTCCTCGCGGTCCGAGGCGTAACCACGCCGGGTCTCCAGTCGCCAGGCGGTGTGCTTGAAGGTCTGGAAGAGGCGGCGGAAGGTAGCCCGGTCCACGAGTTCGGGCACGCGCTCCATCTCCTTCGGCCCCCAGTTCACGAGCAGCTCGCGCGGCACGACCACCGCCGCGTCACCGGGCCCGAAGTGCTGGAGCTGCGCGAGGTCTTCGGGGTCGGTGACCGGTGTGCCCTGAACGATGACTTCACCGGTGCCCTCATCCATGTGCAGGGCGGAGCAGCCGTCGACCTTGCTGTCTGTGCCGGTGAAGCGTAGCTGACGGGCCATGATCGCTCTCCGTTCTGGGGGATGTGGTCCACCAGCATGGCGGCGGCCCGGTCTCGGCACTATGGGGTCAAGGTGGGCGGAAGAGAAAACACCAGCAATGTTGACGACAGGTCGAGCAAACTCGGGAAAACACCGTACCGCCCGCCAACCCGACAGCTCTAGCGTCCGGTTCATGGCAATCGAGGAACAGCAGGACCCGTTCACGGCGGTAGAGAACCTCAAAACAGCCCTGGCCGGCGCAGGCATCACCCTCCCCTCCCTCGCGGTCGACATCGCGTCACCGGCACTGAAGCTCGTGGAACTGGGACGCGTACGCGCCGACGTGGCCGCCCGCCTGGCCGACGTACTCCGGAAAGGCGGCCAGGAGTGAGCGAAAGAGTTCCAACAACGCTCTGCACCGGCAAGCTCCCCTACCCCGCCGGAACCCTGGTGATGGACCAGATCTCGGAGCGCACGGGCCACCTGGTGTACGTGCTGGAAGAGCGCACCAAGGAGAAGTACAGACTCGTCAGCAGCCAGGCGTTTATGCGCCCGGTCGGCGGCGGCATCGAGTGGGACGTGCCCTTGGACCGCATCAGGCCGGTGGATCAGTAGCGGACTACAACAGCGCCCCGACACCGCTTCGTTGACGTCGGGTGCGCTGCCGCGTGCCACGAGGCACCATCAGCAGCGGGGGTCACTGTGCTCCGCGCACCTGTATACCCTGGCCAAGCAGGGCTACGATCGAGCGGCTTTGATCATGGGTGCGGTACAACTTTCCTGCTTCATCAAGGCTCACGCACGGCGCGAGCACAGGCCGCCTCCACGGCGCGGCCTGCCTCCTGTCTTCACCCTGGCTGGCCGCGCCCGGCAACTGTGAGGCACGAAGGAGGGAGATACCCTCCGCGGCTGGGGAGGTCGGCTCCGCAGCTCTAGTCAGCCTGTTTGGGGGAGCCTCAAAGATCATGGCCCTGACGTCGTGCTTACCGGGCAAGTCCACAGACTACCCGACGCGCTGGAAGCTCACTGGGCCATGATCACTCGCTCCAAAGCAGTTCCAGCCCAAAGCCGCTACGCCGACCTTGCGCGGGAAACACGCGCAGCTCCCCACGAACCAACGCAACTCCATCGCATGATGGCTACCTACGCTGTACTCTGAGCGTGTTTTCGGGAAAGGGGAGGCGTCATGGTTGCACGTCGGCGGGCTATCTGCATCGGTATTGACGAATACGAAGGAGAAGACCGACTGGATCTGTGCGTGGCCGATGCCACAGAAGTAGCCGACTACCTGAGTCAACCCGAATACGGATTCGACGTCGAACTATTGGTCAACAGAGAGGCGAACCTCCCCAATATTCGCCGCGCTCTACTTTCCGCAATGAACGAGGAGCTCGAATTTTTTCTGCTCTACTTCTCAGGGCATGGATTGGTTACGGAACTAGATGCTTTTCTCGTTACAGTCGACTATCAACCTCTCGCGGAAGGCGTAAGTCTAGCCGACTTGGCCCGCTATACAGAGAAAATCTCCCAGAAGACCAAACATTGCGTAACCATTTTGGATTGTTGCCATTCCGGCGCGGGACAATTCGGAGGAGCTCGCCAACTGATCACCCCGGAGGAAATAGATCGAGGAATTTCAGCGCGTACAGAATCACGTACTTTGCTGGCAGCATGCCGCCCAGAGCAGGTTGCCATCGAGGACAGCAGATACGGGCACGGGCTATTCACTTACATGCTCCTGGAAGGTCTTGCAGGAGACGCCGCCGATCCGCATGGAAACGTCACGATCGGCGGTCTCTCTGAATTTATTGACAGAAATCTTGAAGCTGCGGGTGCGGAACAGATCGCAGTCATGAAGGGGGATTCCGCCGGCCGCGTCATCTTGGGGCACGGTTTTACCCCTATTTCGACAGGTACCCTTCCAGAGTATGATAAAAGACGGATCATCGCCCAAGGTAAGCAATTCTTGGAGGATTATACTTCACAACTAAATAATCATCCAGAAGATTGGCGAAATCATGGACACAGGAACGCCTCCTTGATACTCCCCCCTACCCTCCGGTGGTTCGAAAGGCAGAGAAAGGAACACAAAGACCTCAGGGTAGACGCAGAGTTCTCCCAACTGTATGCCGCAGTTACGAACAGGGTGAAGCAGCTTGCAGAAATCGACCTGGGCACCGACGTAGGAGAGGGGGTAGTCACTAGGAGCATCGGAGGCGGGGGCTTTGGGACGGTCTACGAGGTTCAACGAGTTGATGGACAGAAACTGGCCTACAAGGTTTACCACCCAACCGAGTACGGCGACTCGGAAAAGAAGAGTCTATTTTCACGGGGCTATAAGGCCATGCAGCAACTCGACCACCCGCGGGTCATTAAGGTGAAGAAGTATACAGAAGCTCCCCTCGGTTTCTTCATGGAGTATGTGGATGGGCCCAACTTTCGAGATCTCCCTAACATCATTGAAGATGCGGTAGAAGTTCTACAGTTTGTTCTATTGACAGCGGAAACCATCGCACATGCC
The DNA here is from genome assembly GCF_042721685.1 of Streptomyces sp. NPDC058459. Classification (NCBI taxonomy): domain Bacteria; kingdom Bacillati; phylum Actinomycetota; class Actinomycetes; order Kitasatosporales; family Streptomycetaceae; genus Streptomyces; species Streptomyces sp. NPDC058459. Next base: position 36,741 of record NZ_JBHXLV010000001.1, read on the forward strand.
CACAGTCGGCCCGTAATCCATCGAGACATTAAACCTGAAAATATTCTGGCGCTCTATCGGCCGGATGATAACACCTGGATCCCTTATCTGACGGACTTTGACTTGGCGTGGTTCGACCAAGCGACTCAAGTCACTAAGCAAGCATGGGGAAACATCTCTTACTCTGCTCCGGAACAGATGGCTAACCCTAGGTCGGGAGCGGCTCACAGCGCGCAAGTAGACATCTACGCCTTCGCTCAACTGGCTTTCTATGCAGTCACTGGGAGTGATCCCGTTCCGGTGGGTCGGGCTGACAACAGTCGACTCCTGCAGGAAAAGTTGAAGGCATGGCCTGTCGGGGTGGCGGCGGAAAAATTCGTGGCATGGTATGACCGCTGTAGCGACACTAACCCACACAAGAGATATTCGAGCTTTCGCTCGGCCATGGATGAATTGGCCGACGTAGAGGCGCTTATTCGTCAGGCCGTCTCCACCACGGTGACACCGCGCGGTGCGCTCAATGAGATTGCCTTTGCCCTATCTGGCTTTGGTGCAGCTGGAAAGATTGACGTGGCTGGGGGTGCTTTTCACAGCACATCCAGAAGGACTTCAATCACCCTGACGGCGTCCAATTTCCAGTCAAGCGCACAGAATGAAAGGTTTGACCTTGAAGCACGCCTAAGCCTTGATCGCATAACAATCGAAGGAAATGCATCTAGCGAGCGTAAGCGGGCGAAGATCAATAATCGGATCGATGAAGTCACTCGCCAATTGGAAGGAGTTAAGCGCCGACCGGGTAATCAAGGAACGTTCGAAACGTTCATCTCGATAAGCGCTGTCGAATGCGGCTATGCAGGCATTCAGCGTGCAAGGATTTCTCTTAGTCACGTGATTGAGGCGATTGAGCGCACCTGACAAATGCCGCTCAACTCCTCGGGCAGGCGCCAGCAGTAAGTCTGTGCGGGTTCGCCGCTCGCGGTTACTATCAGCGCCCTGAGGGCAGCCGTGTCATTCTCACTGGCGCAGGTTGCGGGAGCTGTCTGACATCAACGAGGCCGGACGACGGCATACAGCGACACCCCTGGACAGCTATCGGACCAGCCGATGAATTTGCCAGGGGCGGACATAGATCGAACTTGCAAAGCGGTGCTCACGCACGAGCGCCCTTCCGGGCCGTCGTCGGGCCGTGGAAGGGCGCTCAATGGTGGCCAACGTCGACAAGTGCCGACAGCTCAGTAGCAGGTCAGAGCTCTGATCGGTTAGGCGGCCGCAACTCACGGCCCCTCTTGCTCAGTTGTGGCTGTGGAGGATGTCGTTCAGGCCGCCCCACACCGCGTTGTTGGGCCGAGCCTCCACCGCCCCCGTCACCGAGTTGCGGCGGAAGAGGATGTTGGACGCGCCCGAGAGGTCGCGGGCCTTGATGATCTCGCCGTCGGGCATCGTGACGCGGGTGCCCGCCGTGACGTAGAGGCCTGCTTCGACCACGCACTCGTCGCCCAGGGCGATGCCGACGCCGGCCTCCGCGCCGACCAGGCACCGTTCGCCGATGGCGATGATGACGTTGCCGCCGCCGGAGAGGGTGCCCATGGTGGAGGCGCCGCCGCCGATGTCGGAGCCGTCGCCGACGACGACGCCGGCGGAGATGCGGCCCTCGACCATGGAGGTGCCCAGGGTGCCGGCGTTGAAGTTGACGAAGCCCTCGTGCATGACCGTGGTGCCCTCGGAGAGGTGCGCGCCGAGGCGGACGCGGTCGGCGTCGGCGATGCGGACGCCCTTGGGGGCGACGTAGTCCGTCATGCGGGGGAACTTGTCGATCGAGGTGACCTGGAGGTGCAGCCCGTCGGCGCGGGCGTTCAGCCGCACCTTCTCGAGGTCGTCCACCGCGACCGGGCCGAGCGAGGTCCAGGCGACGTTGGCGAGGTGGCCGAAGATGCCGTCCAGGCTCTGGCTATGCGGCTTGACCAGGCGGTGCGAGAGCAGGTGCAGGCGCAGGTAGACGTCGTGCGCGTCGAGCGGCTTCTCGTCCAGCGAGGCGATGACCGTACGGACCGCGACCACGTCGACACCACGGCGGGCGTCCGGGCCGAGCGCGGAGACCGCGTTGTCGCCCAGCAGTTCGGCGACCCGGTCGGCCGAGAGGCGCTCGCTGCCGGAGGGACCCGGCTCGGCGACCAGCTCGGGTGCCGGGAACCAGGTGTCGAGAACGGTGCCGTCGGCGGCGATCGTGGCAAGGCCGGCGGCGACTGCGCCGGTGGTACGGGAAGCGGTGTCGGTCATGCGGAAAACCTAACGTGGGAGCGGGGTGGGGGCCTAACCGGTGCCCGACCGGTGCGGCGCGCCGGGTACGCGAAGGCGGCGGCACCCCAGGGACCCCAGGGGCACCGCCGCCTCATGCCGGAGAACCGAGCCTCAGACGTTGAACCCCAGCGCCCGCAGCTGCTCGCGGCCGTCGTCGGTGATCTTGTCCGGGCCCCACGGCGGCATCCAGACCCAGTTGATGCGCAGCTCGTTGACCAGGCCGTCGGTGACGGACTTGGCCTGGTCCTCGATGACGTCCGTCAGCGGGCAGGCCGCGGAGGTCAGGGTCATGTCGATCGTGACGATGTTCGCGTCGTCGACGTGAATGCCGTAGATCAGACCGAGGTTGACGACGTCGATGCCCAGCTCGGGGTCGACGACGTCCATCAGGGCCTCGCGGAGTTCTTCCTCCGAGACCGGTTTCGTCTCAGTGGTGTCAGTCATGCCGTCTTCCTTTCGGCGTCCGCGCCGGCCTCGCCCAGGGCCTGGGCCGTCGCGTCCTTCCATGCCATCCAGCTCAGGAGGGCGCACTTGACCCGCGCGGGGTACTTGGAGACACCGGCGAACGCGACCGCGTCCTCCAGCACCTCATCCATCGCGTCGTCGGGCTCGATCCGGCCCTTGGACTGCATCAGCTCCAGGAAGGTCTCCTGGATCTTCTGCGCCTCGGGCAGGTCCCTGCCCACCAGCAGTTCGTTCAGCACGGACGCCGAGGCCTGGCTGATGGAACAGCCCTGGCCCTCGTACGAGACGTCCGTGATCCTCGTCCCGTCGTACTTCACCCGGAGGGTGATCTCGTCGCCGCACGTCGGGTTCACGTGGTGCACCTCGGCGTCGCCGTCCCGGAGACCACGCCCGTGCGGGTTCTTGTAGTGGTCCAGGATGACTTCCTGGTACATCGAATCCAGCTTCACGGTGTCAGCCCACGCCTCTCAGCCGAAGAAGTTCCGTACGTGCTCCAGCCCCTCGACCAGTGCGTCGACCTCGGCGGGCGTGGAGTACAGATAGAACGACGCCCGGGTGGTCGCCGGAATTCCGTACCGCAGGCAGACCGGCCGTGCGCAGTGGTGGCCGACACGGACCGCGATGCCCTGCTCGTCGAGGACCTGGCCCACGTCGTGCGGGTGGATGTCGCCGAGCGTGAAGGAGATCGCCGCGCCGCGGTCGTCGGACGTGGAGGGGCCGATGATGCGCAGGTCGGGAACCTCGCCAAGACGCTTCACCGCGTACTCGGTGAGCGCGTGCTCATGGGCGAGGATCTTGTCCATGCCGATCGAGTTCAGGTAGTCGATGGCGGCACCGAGACCGACCGCCTGGGCGATCGGGGGTGTGCCCGCCTCGAACTTGTGCGGCGCGGGCGCGTAGGTCGAGGAGTGCATCGACACCGTCTCGATCATCTCGCCGCCGCCGAGGAACGGGGGCAGGTCCTCCAGGAGTTCCTGGCGGCCCCAGAGCACCCCGATGCCGGTCGGGCCGCACATCTTGTGGCCGGTGAAGGCCACGAAGTCGGCGCCGAGCGCCTGTACGTCCAGCGGCATGTGCGGCGCGGCCTGCGAGGCGTCGACGCAGACAAGCGCGCCGACCTCCTGGGCGCGTCGCACGATCGCCTCGACCGGGTTGACCGTGCCCAGGATGTTGGAGACCAGCACGAAGGAGACGATCTTCGTCTTCTCGGTGATGATCTCGTCGATGTCGGACAGGTCGAGGCGGCCGTCGTCGGTGAGGCCGAACCACTTCAGCTTCGCGCCGGTGCGCTGCGCGAGCAGCTGCCACGGCACGATGTTGGAGTGGTGCTCCATCTCCGTGATGACGATCTCGGTCTCGTGGTCCACCCGGTAGGGCTCGTCGGCCCAGCCCAGCATGTTGGCCACGAGGTTCAGCGACTCGGAGGCGTTCTTGGTGAAGATCACCTCGTCGCGGCTGGGCGCGTTGATGAAGTCGGCGACCTTGTCACGCGCGCCCTCGTACAGCGCCGTGGCCTCCTCGGCGAGGACATGCACGCCGCGGTGGACATTGGCGTTGTAGCGCTCGTAGTACTCGCTCAGCGCGTCCAGCACCTGGCGAGGTTTCTGCGAGGTCGCCGCGTTGTCCAGGTAGACGAGCTTGCGCCCGTCGTGGACCTGGCGGTCCAGGATCGGGAAGTCCTTGCGGATCGCCTCTGTGTCGAGGAGGCCCGGCAGCTGTGTCACGCGGATACTCCACCCTTCGTGTAAGCCTCGTAGCCCTCGTTCTCCAGCTTGTCGGCCAGCTCCGGACCGCCGGACTCGACGATGCGGCCGCCGGAGAACACGTGCACGAAGTCCGGCTTGATGTAGCGCAGGATGCGCGTGTAGTGCGTGATCAGCAGGGTGCCGGTCTCGCCGGTCTCGCGGACGCGGTTGACGCCCTCGGAGACGATGCGCAGGGCGTCGACGTCCAGGCCGGAGTCGGTCTCGTCGAGGATGGCGACCCGCGGCTTGAGCAGCTCCAGCTGGAGGATCTCGTGGCGCTTCTTCTCACCGCCGGAGAAGCCCTCGTTGACGTTGCGCTCGGCGAAGGAGGGGTCCATGTGGAGCCGCTCCATGTTCTCCTTGACCTCCTTCACCCAGGTGCGCAGCTTGGGGGCCTCGCCGCGGATGGCGGTGGCGGAGGTGCGCAGGAAGTTGGAGACCGAGACACCGGGGACCTCGACCGGGTACTGCATGGCGAGGAACAGTCCGGCGCGGGCACGCTCGTCGACCGACATGGCGAGGACGTCCTCGCCGTCGAGGGTGACGGTACCGCCGGTGATCGTGTACTTCGGGTGACCCGCGAGCGAGTAGGCGAGGGTCGACTTGCCGGAGCCGTTGGGGCCCATGATGGCGTGCGTCTCGCCCTGCTTCACGGTGAGGTCGACGCCCTTGAGGATCTCCTTCGTGGCGTTGTCGGCCTCGACGGTGACGTGCAGGTCTCGGATTTCAAGCGTTGCCATGGGTGCCTCAGGACTCCTGGGTGAGGGAGACGAGCACGTCGTCCCCTTCGATCTTTACGGGGTATACGGGGACGGGGCGCGTCGCGGGCGGGCCGGACGGTTTGCCGCTGCGGAGGTCGAAGCAGGAGCCGTGCAGCCAGCACTCGATCTGCCCGTCCTCCACTTCGCCCTCGGAGAGGGAGACGTTCGCGTGCGAGCAGATGTCGTGGATCGCGTACACCTCGCCCTCGGTCTTCACGACCGAGACCGGCGTGCCGTCGAGTTCCACCCGCTTGGGGGTGTCCTCCGAGAGTTCGCTCAGTCCGCAGACGCGCTGGAAGGGCGTTGTCATGCGACCGCGGCCTCCAGCTCCTCCTCGATCTTGGTGAGCAGACGCTCCTCGATGTCGGGGAGCCCGATCTGCTGGACCAGCTCGGCGAAGAAGCCGCGGACCACCAGGCGGCGGGCCTCGTACTCCGGGATGCCGCGCGCCATCAGGTAGAAGAGCTGCTCGTCGTCGAAGCGGCCGGTGGTGGAGGCGTGGCCGGCGCCGACGATCTCGCCGGTCTCGATCTCCAGGTTGGGGACCGAGTCGACGCGGGACCCGTCGGTGAGGACGAGGTTGCGGTTCATCTCGTAGGTGTCGGTGCCCTCGGCCCTGGCCTCGATGAGCACGTCACCGATCCAGACGGCGTGCGCGCCCTCGCCCTGCAGCGCGCCCTTGTACACGACGTGGGACCGGCAGTGCGGGGTGTTGTGGTCGACCAGGAGGCGGTGCTCCTGGTGCTGGCCGGAGTCGGTGAAGTACAGGCCGAACAGCTCGGCCTCGCCGCCGGTGCCCGCGTAGCTGACGCGCGGGTGCAGGCGGACGACGTCGCCGCCGAAGGTGACGATCACGGACTTGAAGGAGGCGTCGCGGCCGACGAGGGCGTTGTGCTGGGCCACGTGCACGGCCTTGTCGTCCCAGTCCTGGACGGAGACGACGGTCAGCTTGGCGCCGTCGCCGAGCACGTAGTCGACGTTGGCGGCGAGCACGGCGTCACCGGTGTGGTCGATAACGACGAGGGCCTCGGCGAAGGCGCCCAGCTCGATCACCTGGTGGCCGAAGGCGGTGCCGCCCTCGCCGTGCACCACGATGCGGATCGGCTCGGTGAGGACGGTCTCCCTGGGCACGGTGACGACCGACGCCTGCTCGAAGGCGGAGTACGCCTGCGCGGCGACGCGGTCGACCGGGGTGCCGGCCTTGCCGAGCCGGGCGTCGTCACGGCCGACGTTCTCGACGGTGACGCCCTCGGGGGCCTCCACGACGACCTTCAGGCCCTCGCTGGCGACCGCGGTGCCGTCGTGCAGGCCGCGCAGCCGCTCCAGCGGGGTGAACCGCCACTCCTCCTCACGGCCGTGCGGGACGGGGAAGTCCGCGACGTCGAAGGAGGGGGGCGCGCTCATGCGCGTGGCGACGGTCGACTCGGCGGCGACCGCGATCGAGCCGGCGGTGGTCGATCCGAGCGGTGGGGGTCCCCCCTGCCCGAGCGAAGTCGAGGGCTTGGGGGAGTTCTGAGCCTCAGCCATGGCTGTCGTAATGCTCGCTTTCTTGCGTAAGGGCCTGACGGGGGTGCGGGACGGCGGTCAGCCGACCGCGCCCTCCATCTGCAGCTCGATCAGCCGGTTCAGCTCCAGGGCGTACTCCATGGGCAGCTCCTTGGCGATGGGCTCGACGAAGCCGCGCACGATCATCGCCATCGCCTCGTCCTCGGAGAGGCCACGGCTCATCAGGTAGAAGAGCTGGTCCTCGGAGACCTTGGAGACGGTCGCCTCGTGACCCATGGAGACGTCGTCCTCGCGGACATCGACGTACGGGTAGGTGTCAGAGCGGGAGATCGTGTCCACGAGCAGCGCGTCGCACAGCACGTTGGACTTCGATCCGGCAGCGCCCTCGCCGATCTCGATGAGACCCCGGTACGAGGTACGGCCGCCGCCGCGCGCCACCGACTTGGAGACGATGTTGGACGACGTGTTCGGCGCCATGTGGACCATCTTGGCGCCGGCGTCCTGGTGCTGGCCCTCGCCCGCGAAGGCGATGGAGAGGGTCTCGCCCTTGGCGTGCTCGCCCATCAGGTAGACGGCCGGGTACTTCATGGTCACCTTGGAGCCGATGTTGCCGTCGACCCACTCCATGGTGGCGCCCTCATAGGCGACGGCGCGCTTGGTGACCAGGTTGTAGACGTTGTTCGACCAGTTCTGGATGGTCGTGTAACGGCAGCGGGCGCCCTTCTTGACGATGATCTCGACGACCGCGGAGTGCAGCGAGTCCGACTTGTAGATCGGCGCGGTGCAGCCCTCGACGTAGTGGACGTAGGCGTCCTCGTCGACGATGATCAGCGTCCGCTCGAACTGGCCCATGTTCTCGGTGTTGATCCGGAAATAGGCCTGGAGCGGGATCTCCACGTGCACGCCCTTCGGCACGTAGATGAAGGAGCCGCCGGACCACACGGCCGTGTTCAGCGACGCGAACTTGTTGTCGCCGACCGGGATGACCGTGCCGAAGTACTCCTTGAACAGCTCGGGGTGCTCCTTCAGGGCGGTGTCGGTGTCGAGGAAGATGACGCCCTGCTCCTCCAGGTCCTCGCGGATCTGGTGGTAGACGACCTCCGACTCGTACTGGGCGGCGACACCGGCGACGAGGCGCTGCTTCTCCGCCTCGGGGATGCCCAGCTTGTCGTAGGTGTTCTTGATGTCCTCGGGCAGGTCCTCCCAGGACTCCGCCTGCTTCTCCGTGGACCGCACGAAGTACTTGATGTTGTCGAAGTCGATGCCCGACAGGTCCGAACCCCAGTTGGGCATGGGCTTCTTCTCGAACAGCTTCAGGCCCTTGAGGCGGAGCTTGGTCATCCACTCCGGCTCGGACTTCTTGCCCGAGATGTCGCGGACGACGACCTCGCTCAGGCCTCGCTTGGCCGAGGCGCCGGCTACGTCGGAGTCGGCCCAGCCGTATTCGTACTTGCCCAGGCCCTCGAGTTCGGGGTGGGCAGTCTCCGTGGGGAGCGTCATGCGGGGTTCCTCCCGGCCGTGCTTACGTGGTGGCTCTGATCGGACTTGTCGGAATTGTCGATCTTGTCGGACTTGGAAATCTTGGGGATGAACGTCGTGCAGACGCCGTCGCCGTGGGCGATGGTCGCCAGTCGCTGGACGTGGGTCCCCAGCAGCTCGGCGAAGAATTCCGTCTCCGCCTCGCACAGCTGCGGGAACCGCTCGGCGACGTGTGCGACCGGGCAGTGGTGCTGGCACAGCTGCTCGCCCTGTTGCGGGAGGGGGGCACCGCGTGCCGCAGCAGCGTACCCGTCCGCGGTCAAGGCCCTGGCGAGGGCTTCGGCGCGGCGCTCGGGCTCGACTCCCTCGACGGCCGCGCGGTAGGTGGCGGCCTGGGCGGCGATGCGGGCGCGGGCGAAGGCGGCGACCGCCTCGTCCCCGCCCTCGCGCTCGGCGATCCAGCGCAGGGCGTCGACGGCGAGCTGGTCGTAGGACTGGTCGAAGGCGTCGCGGCCGCAGGCGGTCAGGGCGAACACCTTGGCGGGGCGGCCGCGGGTGCGGGCGCCGTACACCCGCTGCTCGCGGGCCTGCACGATGTCGTCGGCGGCCAGCGCGTCGAGATGGCGCCGCACGGCAGCCTGGGTCAGGCCCAGCCGGCCGGCCAGTTCGGCGACGGTCGACGGGCCGTGGTCCAGGATGGACCGCGCGACCCGGTTGCGCGTCGAACGCTCACCGGTCGCCAGCTCCTCGTGGGTGCCCGTGGGGGTCTCCCGAGCCTCGCCGACGTTTTTCACAACGCTATTGTTGCGTAATTCCTCGGGGCCTGACAAGCGGGGCCGGGATACGGCGACGGTGCCCTGCATCACTTAGGTACACCTAACCTGACCTGCGGAAACGATCTCCGGGGCACCCCTCACCAGGCAAAACCCCTGGCGCCCGGGACCCCCGCCGGGCAGACTCCGCGCCATGCCGACCCCCGTCCCGCAGGGCCCCCTGGTCACCCGTGACACCCTCGCCGAACAGCTCCGTCACCTCGGTGTCGACCCCGGTGACACTCTGCTCGCGCACACCTCGCTGAGTTCCCTCGGCTGGGTGAACGGCGGCGCCGTCGCCGTCGTCCAGGGCCTCCTCGACGCCCTCGGCCCGGACGGCACCCTGGTCGTCCCCACCCAGTCCGCCGACCTGTCCGACCCCGAGCAGTGGCGGGCGCCCCCGGTGCCGCCCGAGTGGTGGGAGACGATCCGGGCCACCATGCCCCGCTACGACCCCCGGACCACCCCTTCGCGCGGGGTCGGGGTCATCCCGGAGACCGTGCGCACCTGGCCCGGCGCCCGGCGCAGCGACCACCCGCACACCTCGTTCGCCGCGCTCGGCCCGCGTGCCGCCGAGATCACCGACGGCCACGCCCCGGACTGCGGCCTGGGCGAGCGCAGCCCCCTGGCACGGCTGGAACGGCTCGGCGCCAGGGTGCTGCTGCTGGGCGCGGGCTACGACGCCTGCACCAGCTTCCACCTGGCCGAATACCGGATACCCGCGCCGCTGCTGCCGGTCGGACGGCCGGGCCCCGGCGGCTGGGAGACGGTGACCGAGGTGTCCATCACCTCCGACCGCTTCGACGAGCTGGGCCATGACTTCGAGCGGGACCGGCCGGTCCTGCGGGGCCGGGTCGGCGCGGCCGGGGCCCGGCTGTTCCCGGTCGCGGACGCGGTGGCCTACGCCGAGCGCTGGCTCCCGCTGCACCGCCCCCGCGAGGCCGGTTCGCAGCACCCCCGCGCCTGAGCCCCGCCGCGCCTCCCTAGACTCATGACCCATGCATAGTGACCCCGTGGTCCAGGTCCGGGCCCTGGTGAAGCGGTACGGGCGGAAGACCGCGGTGGACGGCCTCGACCTGGCGGCCCGGCCGGGCGTGACCGCCGTACTCGGTCCCAACGGCGCCGGCAAGACGACCACGGTCGAGACCTGCGAGGGGTACCGGAAACCGGACTCCGGCACGGTGCGCGTCCTGGGCCTGGACCCGGTGCGGGACTCGGCCGCGCTACGCCCCCGGCTCGGCGTGATGCTCCAGTCCGGCGGCGTCTACTCCGGCGCCCGCGCCGACGAGATGCTGCGCCATGTCGCCAGGCTGCACGCGCACCCGCTGGACGTGGACGCCCTGATCGAACGCCTCGGGCTCGGCTCCTGCGGCCGGACCTCCTACCGGCGCCTCTCCGGCGGCCAGCAGCAGCGCCTGGCGCTCGCCATGGCCGTCGTGGGCCGCCCCGAGCTGGTCTTCCTGGACGAGCCCACCGCCGGACTCGACCCGCAGGCCCGCCGCGCGACCTGGGACCTCGTACGCGACCTGCGCACCGACGGGGTATCGGTGATCCTCACCACCCACCACATGGACGAGGCCGAGCAGCTCGCCGACGACGTGGCGATCATCGATGGTGGCCGGGTGATCGCCCAGGGTTCGCCCGAGGAGCTGTGCCGGGACGGCGCCGAGAACACCCTGCGCTTCAGCGGGCGTCCCGGACTGGACGTCGCCTCGCTGCTCAAGGCGCTCCCGGCCGACTGCACGGCCGACGAGCTGACGCCGGGCGGCTACCGGGTGACCGGCAGGACAGACCCGCAGCTGCTCGCCACGGTGGCGTCCTGGTGCGCGCAGCACGGGGTGATGCCGGACCGGATCTCGGTGGAGCGGCACACCCTCGAAGACGTCTTCCTCGAACTGACCGGCAAGGAGCTGCGCTCATGACGACCGCGCCGGGCACGTACGCCCCAAGGCCCGGAGCGGCACCGCTCCCCCGCATGATCGCGGCGCAGGCCGCGCTGGAGACGCGGATGCTGCTGCGCAACGGCGAGCAGCTGCTGCTGACCGTGGTGATCCCGACCCTGCTGCTGGTGCTGTTCAGCTCGGTGGACGTCGTGGACACCGGGTCGGGCGAGGCGGTGGACTTCCTCGCCCCCGGCATCCTGGCGCTCGCGGTGATGTCCACGGCGTTCACCGGCCAGGCCATCGCCACCGGGTTCGAGCGGCGCTACGGCGTGCTGAAGCGGCTGGCCTCGTCGCCGTTGCCGCGCTGGGGGCTGATGACCGCCAAGACGGTCGCGGTGCTGGTCACCGAGGTGCTCCAGGTGATCCTGCTGACGGTGATCGCCTTCGCGCTGGGCTGGTCCCCGCACGGCGACCCCGCCGCCGTAGTGCTGCTGCTGGTGCTCGGCACCGCCGCGTTCTCCGGGCTCGGGCTGCTGATGGCGGGCACCCTGAAGGCCGAGGCGACGCTGGCGGCGGCCAACCTGGTCTTCCTGCTGCTGCTGGTCGGCGGCGGGGTGATCGTGCCGCTGGAGAAGTTCGGGCCGGCCGGGCAGCACGTCCTCGGGCTGCTGCCGATCTCCGCGCTCTCCGACGGCCTGCGGGACGTGCTCCAGCACGGCGCCGGGATGCCCTGGGGCGACCTTGCGATCCTCGCGGTGTGGGCGGTCGTGGGGCTAGGTGCGGCGGGCAGATTCTTCCGCTGGGAGTAGGTTCCCGGCGGTTCGGGACGGCCCCCTCGTGAAAGCGTGCACAAACTGGCGCCTACGATGGTGCGCGTGCCAAAGCTGACCCCCGCCGACGCCGCGGCGGCCCTCCGCAACCCGCTCGCCTTCATCGCCGACCGCTGGACCCCGGACCCCCGGACCGTCCGCCGGGCGGCCCTCGCCGCACTCGTGATGTCGGTGTTCATCGTGGTCACCGGCGGCGCGGTGCGCCTGACCGGCTCAGGGCTGGGCTGCCCGACCTGGCCCACCTGCACCGACGACTCGCTGACCACCACCCGCGCCATGGGCGTGCACGGTGTCATCGAGTTCGGCAACCGCATACTGACGTACGTACTGTGCGCCGCCGTCGGCTGGGCGATCGTGGCCGCCCGCGCGGAGAAGCCGTGGCGGCGGAGCCTGACCCGGCTGGGCTGGGCCCAGTTCTGGGTGGTCATGGGCAACGCGGTGCTCGGCGGCATCGTGGTGCTGGTCGGACTGAACCCGTACACCGTGGCGGCGCACTTCCTGCTGTCCACGGCGCTGATCACCGTGGCCACCGTGATGTGGCAGCGCACCCGTGAGGGTGATGCCGAGCCGCGTCCGCTGGTCGGCGGGGCGGTACGGCAGCTGGTCTGGGTCCTGGTGGGCGCGTCGGGGCTGCTGATCGTGGCAGGCACCGTGGTGACGGGCTCCGGTCCGCACGCGGGCGACTCCTCCGAGGTGGCGCGCATCCCGCTGGACTGGGAGATGATCGCCAAGCTGCACGCGGTGCTAGCGTGGATCGTGGTGACGCTGACCTTCGCCCTGTGGTTCGTCCTGAAGGCGGTGGACGCCCCCGAGGTGCCCCTGTCCCGCACCCGCGAGCTGTTCCTGATCCTGCTGAGCCAGGGTGTGATCGGCTATGTCCAGTACTTCACCCATCTTCCCGAGGCCCTGGTGGCCCTCCATATGCTCGGCTCCTGTCTCATGTGGATCGCCACAGTGCGCGTCCTTCTCTCCCTCCGCGAGCGCCCCGAGTCCCTGACCCACGTCCCGGGCCCGGCGAGCGAGGTCTCGGTGGGTACGTCCGCCTGACTCTCAGCGGTGCCCGGCGACCAGCGCGTCGATGGCCGGGCCGAGGTAGGCACGGGTGAGCCGGGCCCGGCGGTCCGGCGCGGGTCCGGGGCCCTGTCGCCCGTAGCGCCGGCGCGCGACGTCCTCGACGACCTCGGCCGGGGCACCCAGTACGGGCAGCTCGGTGAGCGCCTGGCGCTTGGAGATCAGCCGCCCCTCGCGCAGCGTCACGGTGGCGCGGGCGAAGGTGAGCAGTCCGAGGTCGACCCAGATGTCCTCCGTCCACAGCAGTGCCTTGTCCACGGCCGGGCGCCAGAAGTCCCGCTGGTCGGCCGCGACGAAGGCACGCAGCTCCCGGTCCGGCACCGAAGGCAGCAACGCGGCGGGCGGCTCCCCGTGCAGCACCCGCCCGAACTCGTGCAGCTCGCTCCGGGTCACCGGGGTGACCGGCCGCCGCATGATCCGGCCGTGCGCCCAGGTCAGCTGCGGCCTCTCCGGATCGGCCGCGGTGGGCGGGGTCAGGTAGGAGCAGTGCAGCTTCTGCGCGAGGGGTTCGGTACGCAGGTGCCGGTGCAGCACGATCAGGCGGCGTACGGAGGCCGGGCTCAGCGGGCCGGGCAGCACCGCGATCAGGTCGAGGTCGCTGCGGCCCTCCTGGTAGTCCCCGCCGCCCAGTGAGCCGTGGGCCCAGACAGCGAGCGGGCGCAGGGGGGCGAGGTCGTCCAGGAAGCGGGCGAGGAGCGCTTCGGTCGGCATGGCCCGAGTGTGGTGGAGGCGTGACCGCTCGTACAGTGCCCGGCACCCGGCGGGCGTCCTTGGCGGAACACGCGCCGTCCGGGGGCGAGAGCCGGCCCGCCGCCTGCCGGGGAGGCGGCGGCGAAGGTGACGGCCCCGGACCGGACAGTGCGCTCCCGTGAACGGTGTGCTGCCCGACCGTACCGACGGAACGTGGGGGCCTCAGGCGGCGCGAGCCGGCCTGAAGGGGCGCGGGGAACGGCGCGACCGGCCATGACGGCGAGTCACCCCGCGACGGACCAGCACACCCGCACCCCGGCTTCAGAGCTGGATGCCGGCCATCCGCTTCCACTCGTACGCGGACGTGCGGATCTTCGCCGCGAACTCCCCGTCGAAGTCCTCCCGCAGCGCGACCCCGGCCTTCTCCACCGCCCGGCGCCCGATCTCCACGCTGGGGGCGACCAGGTCGCCCCACTCCCCGTCCTCGCCCACCAGGGCGATACGGGCCCCCCGCTCGCCCAGGTACGCCACGTTCCCCTCGGCGCCACCATGCGCCCTGGCGAACGTACCGATCTGATGCGCGAGCCGCTTCACCACGCGCTCGCGCTTCGCGTCAACCTTCGCGTCAACCTGCTCCGTGTCAGCCATGACCAGGATGCTACCGACGAGTAGAGAAAAGGGCGACGGGAGGTCCGGTCAGCGGAGGAAGGGGTCCACCGCGACGGCGACGAAGAGGATCGACACGTAGGTGATCGACCAGTGGAACAGCCGCATCTCCTTGAGCTTGCCCCCCGCCACCTCGGCCTTGGCCCGGTTCTGCAGCCCGTGCGCCTCCCAGAGCCAGAAGCCGCCGGACGCGAGGGCCACCACGGTGTAGAACCAGCCGGTGTAGCCGAGCGGCTGGAGCAGCAGGGAGACGGCGACCATCACCCAGCTGTAGATCACGATCTGCCGGGCGACCACCTTGTTGGAGGCGATGACGGGCAGCATCGGCACGCCCACGCGGGCGTAGTCGTCCCTGACCTTCATGGACAGCGGCCAGTAGTGCGGCGGCGTCCAGAAGAACATCACCAGGAAGAGGACGACCGGCGCCCACGACATCGAGTCCGTGACCGACGACCAGCCGATCAGCACCGGCAGACAGCCCGCGATGCCGCCCCAGACGATGTTCTGCGAGGTACGCCGCTTGAGGATCATCGTGTAGACGACGACATAGAAGAGGAGCGCACCGAGTGACAGCCAGGCGGACAGCCAGTTGACGGCCAGGCCGAACAGCAGCGTCGAGACGACCGCCAGGGTGATGCCGAAGGCGAGGCACTCGCGCGGGCTGACCAGGCCGGTCACGAGAGGCCGCTGCGAGGTTCGGTCCATCAGGGCGTCGATGTCCCGGTCGATGTACATGTTCAGCGCGTTGGCACCACCGGCGGAGAGATAACCGCCGACGCAGGTGAGCAGGACCAGCCCCAGGTCGGGCACGCCCTGCTGGGCCAGGAACATCACCGGGACGGTGGTGATGAGCAGCAGCTCGATGATCCGCGGCTTGGTCAGCGCCACGAAGCCCTTGACGCGGGCCCCGAACGGCCGGTGAACCGGTGCCGGGCTCGTACCGGGACCGGCATCCCCCAGCGCCTCGAGGGCCTGGGAAGTGCCCCCAGGACGGGATTCGACGGCCGTCACGCACACCCCTGACAGAGACATCAAGCGAGCGTTCCCGTGTGAAAGCGGGGTAAAGGCTCGCGCGTACCACGCCACCTTAGACGTTGCCCATATCCGGTTTTTCGCCGGGGTCGGCTCGTGTTGGCGACCCGCCCGGCACACCGCACGTCCGAGGTCCGCGGGGGCTCGGTTGAGCACTCGGACGAGCGGCTCCGTATTCATGTGCCAAGTGGCTTCCGGGCCGGTCGGGAGGCGGATGACGGCGAGTCCCGGCAGTCTGGAATGACTCGAAAAAACGCACGTCCCCTCGGGGGTAGGCTCGACAACGGCCGGTGGACACCAGTGCACCGGCGGCCGGCGGGCGCCACGCGCCGCGAACCGGCGAACGACATGTGGAGAGGAGCCCTGACCCAGGGTGAGCACCAAGCCGACCACCACAGACCTTGAGTGGACCGAGCTGGACCAGCGGGCCGTGGACACCGCCCGGGTCCTGGCCGCCGACGCCGTACAGAAGGTCGGCAACGGCCATCCCGGCACGGCGATGAGCCTTGCTCCGGCCGCCTACACCCTCTTCCAGAAGGTGATGCGGCACGACCCGGCCGACCCGCGGTGGGTGGGCCGCGACCGCTTCGTGCTGTCCGCCGGTCACTCGTCCCTGACCCTCTACACACAGCTCTACCTGGCCGGCTTCGGCCTGGAGCTGGACGACCTGAAGTCCTTCCGCACCTGGGGCTCGAAGACCCCGGGCCACCCGGAGTACGGGCACACCAAGGGCGTCGAGACCACCACCGGCCCGCTGGGCCAGGGAGTGGCCAACGCGGTGGGCATGGCGATGGCTTCCCGCTTCGAGCGCGGCCTGTTCGACCCCGACGCGCCCGAGGGCACGTCCCCCTTCGACCACTACATCTTCTGCATCGCCGGTGACGGCTGCCTCCAGGAGGGCATCTCCTCCGAGGCGTCCTCCCTCGCGGGCCACCAGCAGCTCGGCAACCTGGTCCTGCTGTGGGACGACAACCACATCTCGATCGAGGGCGACACCGAGACCGCCGTGTCCGAGGACACCACGAAGCGGTACGAGGCGTACGGCTGGCACGTCCAGCGCGTCGAGCCCAAGGCCGACGGCGACCTCGACCCGGCGGCGATCCACGCGGCGATCGAGAGGGCCAAGGCGGTCACCGACCGGCCGTCCTTCATCGCCATGCGCTCGATCATCGCCTGGCCCGCCCCGAACGCCCAGGACACCGAGGCCGCGCACGGCTCGGCCCTCGGTGACGACGAGGTCGCTGCCACCAAGCGCGTCCTCGGCTTCGACGAGACGCAGAGCTTCGCCGTCGCCGACGAGGTCCTGGACCACACCCGCGGCGCCCTGGAGCGCGGCCGCAGTGCCAAGGCGGAGTGGGACAAGAGCTTCCAGGTCTGGCGCGAGAACAACCCGGACCGCGCGGCGGAGTTCGACCGCATCAGCGAGGGTGCCCTGCCGACCGGCTGGGAGCTGAAGATCCCGGTCTTCGAGACCGGCAAGAGCGTGGCCACCCGCGCCGCCTCCGGCAAGATCCTCCAGGCGCTCGGCCCGGTCATCCCCGAGCTGTGGGGCGGCTCCGCCGACCTCGCCGGGTCGAACAACACGACCATCGACAAGAACAGCTCCTTCCTCCCGGCGGGCAACCCGCTCCCGGAGGCGAACCCGTACGGCCGCACGATCCACTTCGGCATCCGCGAGTTCGCCATGGCCGCCGAGATGAACGGCATCACCCTGGCCGGGAACACCCGGGTCTACGGCGGTACGTTCCTCGTCTTCTCCGACTACATGCGCAACGCCGTCCGGCTGTCGGCGCTGATGCACCTGCCGGTGACGTACGTGTGGACGCACGACTCGATCGGTCTCGGCGAGGACGGCCCGACCCACCAGCCGGTGGAGCACCTGGCCGCGCTGCGCGCGATCCCCGGCCTGAACGTGGTCCGCCCGGCGGACGCCAATGAGACCGCCATCGCCTGGCGCGAGGTGCTGGGGCGCTGGACCAAGGAGTTCGGAAAGGGCGCCCCGACCGGCCTGGTGCTGACCCGCCAGGGCGTGCCGACGTACGAGCCCAACGAGGACGCCGCGCGCGGCGGCTACGTCCTGTTCGAGGCCGAGGGCGGCGAGCCGCAGGTGATCCTGATCGCCACCGGTTCCGAGGTGCACGTCGCCGTGGAGGCGCGCGAGCAGCTCCAGGCCGGGGGCGTCGCCACCCGTGTGGTCTCGATGCCGTCGGTCGAGTGGTTCGAGGAGCAGGACCAGGGGTACCGGGATTCCGTGCTGCCGCCGTCGGTCAAGGCCCGTGTCGCCGTGGAAGCGGGTATCGGCCTGACGTGGCACAAGTACGTGGGTGACTTCGGCCGCATCGTTTCCCTGGAGCACTTCGGCGCGTCCGCGGACGGCAAGGTCCTGTTCCGTGAATTCGGCTTCACTCCGGAGAACGTGGCCGACAAGGCGCGGGAATCCCTCGCCGCTACGCAGCGCTGACGCCCGTAAACGAGACGTAGGAGATGCAATTTCCATGACAGACGCACTGAAGCGCCTCTCCGAGGAAGGCGTGGCGATCTGGCTGGACGACCTGTCGCGCAAGCGGATCACGTCCGGCAACCTCGCGGAGCTGATCGACCAGCAGCACGTCGTGGGCGTCACCACCAACCCCACGATCTTCCAGAAGGCGATCTCGCAGGGCGACGGCTACGACCAGCAGCTCACCGACCTCGCCGCGCGTGAGGTCACGGTCGAAGAGGCCATCCGGATGATCACGACGGCGGACGTCCGCGACGCCGCCGACATCCTGCGCCCGGTCTTCGACGCCACCGACGGCCAGGACGGCCGGGTCTCCATCGAGGTCGACCCCCGCCTGGCGCACAACACCCGCGCCACGCTCGCCGAGGCCCGCCAGCTCGCCTGGCTGGTGGACCGCCCGAACACCCTGATCAAGATCCCGGCGACCGAGGCGGGTCTGCCGGCCATCGCGGAGACGATCGGCACCGGCATCAGCGTCAACGTCACGCTGATCTTCTCGCTCGACCGGTACCGCAAGGTGATGGACGCGTACCTGAACGGCCTGGAGAAGGCCAAGGAGCACGGCCTGGACCTATCCAAGATCCACTCTGTGGCGTCCTTCTTCGTGTCCCGCGTGGACTCCGAGATCGACAAGCGGCTCAAGGCGGTCGGCACCGACGAGGCCAAGGCCCTGCTCGGCAAGGCCGCCGTCGCCAACGCGCGCCTCGCCTACCAGGCGTACGAGGAGGTGTTCGGCTCTGCCGACCATTCGACACCGCCCTCCGACCGCTTCAAGGCCCTGGAGAAGGACGGCGCGAACAAGCAGCGTCCGCTGTGGGCGTCGACCGGTGTGAAGGACCCGGCGTACTCGGACACGATGTACGTCACCGACCTGGTCGCGCCGAACACGGTCAACACCATGCCGGAGGCCACCCTGGAGGCCACCGAGGACCACGGTGAGATCACCGGCGACACGGTGTCCGGCACCTACGACCAGGCCCGCGCCGACCTCGACGCGATCGAGGCCCTCGGCATCTCCTACGACGACGTCGTCCAGGTGCTGGAGGACGAGGGCGTGGACAAGTTCGAGGGGTCCTGGAACGACCTGCTGAAGTCGACCGAGGCGGAGCTGAAGCGCCTCGCCCCCTCGGAGGGCTGATTTGTCACCCCTCAACGGTTCCGGAGCGAACCCGCTTCGTGATCCCGCGGACCGACGGCTCCCGCGCATCGCGGGGCCGTCGGGCCTGGTGATCTTCGGCGTGACGGGTGACCTGTCGCGCAAGAAGCTGATGCCGGCCGTCTACGACCTCGCCAACCGGGGTCTGCTGCCGCCGGGCTTCTCCCTGGTGGGCTTCGCCCGCCGCGACTGGGAGGACGAGGACTTCGCGCAGGTCGTGCACGACGCGGTCAAGGAGCACGCGCGGACGCCGTTCCGCGAGGAGGTCTGGCAGCAGCTCATCCAGGGGATGCGCTTCGTCCAGGGCACCTTCGACGACGACGAGGCGTTCGAGCGGCTGCGCGCGACCATCGACGAGCTGGACAAGCAGCAGGGCACCAGCGGCAACTTCGCCTTCTATCTGTCGGTGCCGCCCCGCGCGTTCCCGGTCGTCATCCAGCAGCTGAAGAAGCACGGCCTGACCGACCAGAGCGGTGGCTCCTGGCGGCGCGCGGTCATCGAGAAGCCGTTCGGCCACGACCTGAAGTCGGCCGAGGAGCTGAACAAGGTCGTGCACGAGGTGTTCGAGCCGGACCAGGTGTTCCGGATCGACCACTATCTCGGCAAGGAGACCGTCCAGAACATCCTGGCGCTGCGCTTCGCCAACACGATGTTCGAGCCGATCTGGAACCGGTCCTTCGTGGACCATGTCCAGATCACGATGGCCGAGGACATCGGCGTCGGCGGCCGTGCCGGGTACTACGACGGCATCGGCGCCGCCCGTGACGTGATCCAGAACCATCTGCTCCAGCTGCTCGCGCTCACCGCCATGGAGGAACCCTCCTCCTTCGGCGCGGACGCGCTGGCCAGGGAGAAGACCAAGGTGCTCGGTGCCGTACGGCTGCCGAGGGACCTGGGCGAGCACACCGTGCGCGGCCAGTACGCGTCCGGATGGCAGGGCGGCGAGAAGGTCATCGGCTACCTAGAGGAGGACGGCATCGACCCCGAGTCGAAGACCGACACCTTCGCGGCGCTGAAGCTGGAGATCGACAACCGCCGCTGGGCGGGTGTCCCCTTCTATCTGCGCACCGGAAAGCGGCTCGGCCGCCGGGTCACCGAGATCGCGGTGGTCTTCCAGCGGGCACCGCACTCCCCGTTCGACCACACGGCGACCGAGGAGCTGGGCCAGAACGCGATCGTCATCCGGGTCCAGCCCGACGAGGGCATCACGGTCCGCTTCGGCTCCAAGGTGCCGGGCACCTCGATGGAGATCCGGGACGTGTCGATGGACTTCGCCTACGGCGAGTCCTTCACCGAGTCCAGCCCCGAGGCGTACGAGCGGCTGATCCTGGACGTGCTGCTGGGCGACGCCAACCTGTTCCCGCGCACGGAGGAGGTCGAGCTGTCCTGGAAGATCCTCGACCCGGTCGAGGAGTACTGGGACGAGCACGGGCGGGCCGCCCAGTACAAGTCGGGCACCTGGGGTCCGGCCGAGGCGGACGAGATGCTCGCACGAGACGGACGGAGCTGGCGCCGGCCATGAAGATAGACCTGACCAACACCACCGCCGGTGAGATCAACAAGGCGCTGATCGAGGGCCGCCGCGCCATCGGCACGCCCGCCGTGGGCATGGTGCTGACCCTCGTCATCGTCACCGACGAGGAGAACGCCTACGACGCGCTGCGGGCGGCGAGCGACGCCTCGCGGGAGCACCCCTCGCGCACGCTGGTGGTCATCCGCCGGGTCTCGCGCACCCCGCGCGACCGCACCAACTCCCGCCTCGACGCCGAGGTGCGGGTGGGCGCGGAGGCCGGCACCGGCGAGACGGCCGTGCTGCGGCTGTACGGCGAGGTGTCCGACCACGCCGACTCCGTCGTGCTGCCGCTGCTGCTCCCCGACGCGCCGGTGGTGGTCTGGTGGCCGGTGACGGCCCCGCTCGACCCGGCCGAGGACCCGCTGGGCGCGCTGGCGCAGCGCCGGGTCACCGACACCTACGCGGCCGAGCAGCCGGTGCGTGAGCTGGCGGCGCGGGCCGAGACGTACACGCCGGGCGACACCGACCTGGCGTGGACCCGGATCACTCCGTGGCGTTCGATGCTGGCGGCGGCCCTGGACCAGGTGGACTGCGAGGTGCGGTCCGTCGAGGTCGAGGGCGAGGAGTTCAACCCGAGCTGTGAGCTGCTGGCGATGTGGCTGGCGGACCGGCTGGGCGTGCCGGTGCGGCGTTCGCTGTCCTCCGGTCCGGGTCTGACGGCCGTCCGCATGGAGACGACGTGCGGGCCGGTCGTGCTGGACCGGGCGGACGGTTCGCTGGCGAACCTGTCCATCAAGGGCCAGCCCGGCCGCGCGGTGGCGCTCCAGCGGCGGGACACCGCCGAGCTGATCGCGGAGGAGCTGCGCCGGCTCGACCCGGACGACACCTACGCGGCGGCCCTGCGCTACGGCGTGGAACGGCTGGCGATGGGCGCGGACGCGGTGGCGGCGCTGGGCGGTGCTCCGGAGGAGCCCACGGAGCGGGGCGCGGAGGGCGAGGCGGTCACCGAGGTGGCCGTGGCCGAGGCGGGTACCGAGGAGGGTGAGGCCGAGCGGCCGACCCCGAACTCCCTCGCGAGGAAGGCGGCGTCGAAGTGAGCACTCCGCAACTGGTCGTGCACCGCGACAAGGAACTGATGGCCGAGGCCGCCGCCGCGCGGCTGATCACCAAGATCGTGGACGCGCAGGCGTCGCGCGGTCATGCCTCGGTGGTCCTCACCGGTGGCCGCAACGGCAACGGCCTGCTGGCCGCGCTGGCCAAGGCGCCGGCGCGGGACGCCATCGACTGGGGCCGCCTGGACCTGTGGTGGGGCGACGAGCGTCACCTCCCCGAGGGCGACCCGGACCGCAACTACACGCAGGCCCGCGAAGCGCTGCTGGACTCCGTACCGCTGGACCCGGCGCGCGTGCACCCGATGCCAGCCTCCGACGGGCCCTCCGGAGCGGACGTGGACTCGGCGGCCGCGGCGTACGCCGCGGAGCTGGCGAAGGCGGCCGGGCCCGAGGACCACGCCGAGGTGCCGGAGTTCGACGTGCTCCTGCTGGGCGTGGGCCCGGACACCCATGTGGCGTCGCTCTTCCCGGAGCTGCCCGCCGTGCGGGAGACCGAGCGCACGGTGGTGGGGGTGCACGGCGCGCCCAAGCCCCCGCCGACCCGGACCTCCCTGACGCTGCCCGCGATCCGTGCGGCGCGTGAGGTGTGGCTGCTGGCGGCGGGTGAGGACAAGGCCGAGGCGGTGGCGATGGCGCTCTCCGGCGCGGGTGAGGTACAGGCTCCGGCGGCCGGCGCCCAGGGCCGTGCCCGCACACTGTGGCTGCTGGACTCGGCGGCTGCGGCGGATCTGCCCAGGTCGATGTATCCGCCGGCTTCACCGTGAGCTGATGCCGGAACGGGCGGCGGGGACTCTCCGGAGTCCCCGCCGCCCTTTCGTGTCAGCCGCCCATCTCGCGGTACTCGGCGACCAGCGCCCGGGTCGACGGGTCGAGGCCGGGCACGTCCGCGCCTTCGGTGAGGGCGGGTTCGATGCGCTTGGCGAGGACCTTGCCCAGCTCGACGCCCCACTGGTCGAAGGAGTCGATGTTCCAGACCGCGCCCTGAACGAACACCTTGTGCTCGTAGAGGGCGATCAGCTGGCCCAGCACGGAGGGGGTCAGCTCGCGGGCCAGGATCGTGGTGGTGGGGTGGTTGCCGCGGAACGTGCGGTGGGCCACCTGCGCCTCGGCGACGCCCTCCGCTCGGACCTCTTCCTCGGTCCTGCCGAAGGCGAGGGCCTGGGTCTGGGCGAAGAAGTTGGCCATCAACAAATCGTGCTGCGCCCTGAGTTCCTCACCCAGCTCGTCCACCGGACGCGCGAACCCGATGAAGTCCGCCGGGATCAGCTTCGTCCCCTGATGGATCAACTGGTAATACGCGTGCTGCCCGTTGGTACCCGGCGTCCCCCACACCACCGGCCCCGTCTGCCACTCCACCGGAGTACCGTCCCGCTGCACGGACTTGCCGTTGGACTCCATGTCCAACTGCTGCAAATACGCCGTGAACTTCGACAGATAATGGCTGTACGGCAGCACCGCGTGCGACTGCGCGTCGAAGAAGTTCCCGTACCAGATCCCCAACAGCCCCAACAGCAACGGAGCGTTGGACTCCGCCGGAGCGGTACGGAAGTGCTCGTCCACCGTGTGGAAACCGTCCAGCAGCTCCCGGAAACGCTCCGCACCGACCGCGATCATCAGCGACAGCCCGATCGCCGAGTCGAACGAGTACCGGCCCCCGACCCAGTCCCAGAACTCGAACATGTTGTCCACATCGATACCGAACCCGGCGACCTTCTCCGCGTTCGTCGACAACGCCACGAAATGCTTCGCCACGGCCTTGTCGTCACCCAGCGCCGCCAGCAGCCACTTCCGGGCCGACGTCGCGTTGGTGATCGTCTCGACCGTCGTGAACGTCTTCGACGCCACGATGAACAACGTCTCCGCCGGGTCCAGGTCACGGACCGCCTCGTGCAGGTCCGCGCCGTCCACGTTCGACACGAACCGCACCGTCAGGTCACGGTCGGTGAAGGGGCGAAGGGCCTCGAACGCCATCGCCGGACCGAGGTCGGAGCCGCCGATACCGATGTTGACGATGTTCCGGATGCGCTTGCCGGTGTACCCCGTCCACTCACCGGAACGGACCCGCCCGGCGAAGCCGGCCATCCTGTCCAGCACCGCGTGCACGGCCGGGACGACGTTCTCCCCGCCGACCTCGACCACCGCGTCCCGGGGAGCACGCAACGCGGTGTGCAGCACCGCACGGTCCTCGGTCGTGTTGATCCGCTCACCCCGGAACATCGCGTCCCGCCGCCCGAACACATCGGTGGCGGCGGCCAGTTCGCGCAGCAGCCGGAGCGCCTCGGCGTCCACGAGCTGCTTGCTGTAGTCGATGTAGAGGTCCCCTACCTGGACCGTGTACGTCCGCCCGCGCTCCGGATCGGCGGCGAACAGCTCCCGCAGGCTCGTCCCTCCGAATCCCTCGTGGTGCTCCTTGAGAGCGGCCCACTCGGGCGTCCGGTTCAGTGCCGTACCGCCTTCTGCGTCCATCTCCGGCTTCCGCCTTCCTGTCTGCGCCTGTCGCCTGTCCTGCCCCGTGTGCCCCTGCGGGACCAACCTAATTGATCACCCCGGGCAGGGACCGGCGGTGACACCGGCCCGCTCCACGTCCTCCGATACGTCCGCCGAGCGCGCCGGTATCAGCGCGAGCACCGGGAGCGCGGCGAGGGAGAAGGAGAGGGCGGTCAGCCACAGGACCGAGGCGTGTCCGAGCGCCATGGCGAGCAGAGGCGACGCGGCCATGCGCAACGCGTCGCCGAAGCGGGAGAGGACAACGGCGCTCCACAGCCGCCCGAATCCCCCGTGCCCCACAGGCGTTGCCACTTCCACCACCTGAGCTGCCGTCATGCCTGTCCCCCTGAGTCGCGGTTGCCTCACTCACAGTAGGGGGCACCACTGACAACGGGGTCCGGCACGGGCACGGGACAGCTCCGGCCGGGCATCCCCTCGGGTCCCGGCCGGTGTCAACTCCTAGATCTCGCCGCGCAGTTTGGCGAGTGCCTCGGCGAGGATCGCCTCGCCGTCCGCGTCGCTGCGCCGCTCGCGCACATAGGCGAGGTGCGTCTTGTAGGGCTCGGTGCGCGGCGGGGCCGGCGGGTTGTCCCGGTCCTGACCGGCCGGGAAGCCGCAGCGCGGGCAGTCCCAGGTGTCGGGGACCTGCGCGTCGCTGGCGAAGCTCGGCTGGGTCTCGTGCCCGTTGGAGCACCAGAAGGAGATGCGCAGACGCGGGGCGGACTCGCCGCGCTCGGCCTCGCCCATCGGCCCCGCACCGACCCGGCTTCCCCGGATCGCGTTGCCACTTGCCACGGTCGTAACTCCCTGCGTGATGGTGCCGCGAAGCAGGTCGGCCTATCGCTTCGCCGCGAGCGCCTCAGTCTACGTAAGGCCCAACGCGCGTCCAGTGATGGGCGGTACCGCCCCCGCCCAGACGCAAGCCCCATGATAGGCCGCGCTCGTAAGCGCGTACCGGACATGGGGCCTCGCGTGTGGAATCTATGCACTTGTGGGATGTGCGGGGCGCAGCGGCGGTAGGCGTGCCCCGGCCTCGCCGTCGGTCAGCCGCTCGACTTCATGAGCAGGCTGAGCACGATGATGGAGGCGAACCAGAGCACGCCGATCACGACCGTGATGCGGTCGAGGTTGCGCTCGGCGACCGAGGAGCCGCCCACGGAGGACTGCATGCCACCACCGAACATGTCGGAGAGGCCGCCGCCCTTCCCCTTGTGCATCAGCACCAGCAGCATCAGCAGCAGGCTGAAGACGATCAGGGCGATCGAGAACCCCAAAACCACGGCTGGACCAACTTCCTCGGATTCGGACGGACGGATTCGGATGGACGACGGGGGCACGACACCATGGCCATGCCCCCGCAAGAGTACGACGTATCGCCGCTAGCGCCTACTCGCGGTCCGCATCACTGGTCGCGGAAGCGCACGATCTTGACGAACTCGTCCGTGTCCAGCGACGCGCCGCCCACCAGGGCGCCGTCGATGTCCGGCTTGGCCATGATCTCGGCGACGTTGCCGGACTTCACCGAGCCGCCGTACTGGATGCGGATCTTGTCGGCGACTTCCCCGGAGTACAGCTCGGCGAGCTTGCCCCGGATCGCGCCGCAGACCTCCTGCGCGTCGTCGGAGCCGCAGACCTTGCCGGTGCCGATGGCCCACACGGGCTCGTAGGCGATCACGACGTTCTCGGCCTGCTCAGCAGGGACGTCCTTCAGGCCGCCCTCGACCTGGGCGAGGGTGTGCTCGACGTGGTTCCCGGCCTCGCGGACGTCCAGCTCCTCGCCGACGCACAGGATCGGGGTGAGGCCGTTCTTGAAGGCGGCCTTGACCTTGGCGTTGACGACGTCGTCGGTCTCGTGGTGGTACTGGCGGCGCTCGGAGTGGCCGGCGAGCACGTAGAAGCACTTCAGCTTGGCCAGCATCGGGCCGGAGATGTCGCCGGTGTAGGCACCGGAGTCGTGCCGGGAGATGTCCTGGGCGCCGTACTTGATCTTGAGCTTGTCGCCGTCGACCAGGGTCTGCACGGAACGCAGGTCGGTGAAGGGCGGCAGGACGGCGACCTCGACGGCCTCGTAGTCCTTGTCGGCCAGGGCGAAGGCGAGCTTCTGGACGTGCGCGATGGCCTCTAGGTGGTTGAGGTTCATCTTCCAGTTGCCCGCCATGATCGGCGTGCGAGTGGTCATGCGGGGTCAGTCCTCCAGTGCGGCGAGGCCGGGGAGCGTCTTGCCCTCAAGGTATTCGAGGGAGGCGCCGCCGCCGGTCGAGATGTGGCCGAAAGCGTTCTCGTCGAAGCCGAGCGTACGCACCGCGGCGGCGGAGTCACCGCCGCCGACGACGGTGAAGCCGTCGGAGCCGACGAGGGCCTGGGCGACCGCCTTGGTGCCCTCGGCGTAGTCGGGATGCTCGAAGACGCCCATCGGACCGTTCCAGAAGACGGTCTCCGCGTCGCCCAGCTTCGAGGCGTACAGCTCCTGGGTCTCCGGACCGATGTCCAGACCCTCCTGGTCGGCGGGGATCTTGTCCGCGTCGACCACGGCGTGCCGCGAGGGGGCCTTGGTCTTCAGGTCCGGGAACTCCGGGGAGACCACGACGTCGACGGGCAGGACCAGCTCGACACCGTTGTTCGCGGCGCGCTCCAGATACTGCTTCACGGCCGGGATCTGGTCCTCCTGGAGGAGGGAGATGCCGACCTCGTGGCCCTGGGCCTTGAGGAAGGTGTAAGCCATGCCGCCGCCGATGAGCAGCCGGTCGGCCTTGCCGAGGAGTTCGTCGATGACGGCGAGCTTGTCGGAGACCTTGGCGCCGCCGAGGACGACGACATAGGGGCGCTTGACGTCGTCGGTGAGCTTCTTCAGGACGCCGACCTCCTGGGCGATCAGGTAACCGGCGTGGTGCGGCAGCCGGGCCGGAAGATCGTAGACCGAGGCGTGCTTGCGATGTACCGCGCCGAAGCCGTCACCCACGTACACGTCGGCGAGGGCGGCGAGCCGGTCGGCGAACTCGCCGCGCTCGGTGTCGTCCTTGGAGGTCTCGCCGGGGTTGAAGCGCAGGTTCTCGACGACCGCGACCTGACCGGGCTCCAGGCCGTCGACGGCGGCGTGGGCGGCGGGGCCGACGGTGTCCTCGGCGAAGGCGACCGGGGCGCCGAGGAGTTCACCGAGCCGCTCCGCGACGGGGAGCAGCGAGTAGGCCGGGTCCGGGGCACCCTTGGGACGCCCCAGGTGGGAGGCGACGACCACCTCGGCGCCCGCCTCCGCGAGGGCCTTGATGGTGGGCAGCACGGCGCGGATGCGGCCGTCGTCGGTGATGGTCCCGTCGGCCAGCGGCACATTGAGGTCGGCGCGGACGAAGACCCGCTTGCCGCTCACGCCGTCGGCGAGAAGTTCGTCGATCGTCTTCATTGAGTGGACTCCTGAGGAGGGCTCGTGGTGCCCCTGATCGTAAGAGGGCGCGGTCCGTGCGCGAGGCAGGGCCCGGACAGCGCGGCGGTGCGCTGCCCGAGCCCTGCTCTCACTTCGAGGTCCTGCTGTGTCGGATCAGAGCTGCTCGCCGACGAAGGTCGTCAGGTCCACGAGACGGTTGGAGTAGCCCCACTCGTTGTCGTACCAGCCGAGGATCTTCACCGTGTTGCCGTCCTGGACCATGGTCAGGGACGAGTCGAAGGTGCAGGAGGCCGGGTCGCCGACGATGTCGGAGGAGACGATCTCGTCCTCGGTGTAGGAGAGGTAGCCCTTCAGGGAGCCGTCCTCGGACGCCTTCTTGAACGCGGCGTTGACCTCGTCCTTGGTGACCTCGCGCTGGAGCTTCACGACCAGGTCGGTGGCCGAGCCGGTCGGGACCGGGACGCGCATCGCGATGCCGTCGAGCTTGCCCTTGAGCTGCGGCAGGACCAGCGCGGTGGCCTTGGCGGCACCGGTGGTGGTCGGGATGATGTTCTCGGCGGCGGCACGGGCGCGGCGCAGGTCCTTGTGCGGGAAGTCAAGGATGCGCTGGTCGTTGGTGTACGCGTGCACCGTGGTCATCAGACCGCTGACGATGCCGAAGTTCTCGTCCAGCACCTTCGCCATCGGCGCCACGCAGTTGGTGGTACACGAGGCGTTGGAGATGACGTGGTCCTTCGCCGGGTCGTACTTGTCCTGGTTGACGCCCATGACGATGGTGATGTCCTCGTCCTTGGCCGGGGCCGAGATGAGGACCTTCTTGGCGCCGCCGGCCAGGTGCTTGGCGGCGTCGTCGCGCTTGGTGAAGATGCCGGTCGACTCGATGACGATGTCGACGCCCAGCTCGCCCCACGGGATGTCGGCGGGGTTGCGCTCGGAGAGCACCTTGATGGTGTGGCCGTCGACCGTGATGGTGTCGTCGGTGTGCGTGACCTCGGCCTTGAGGCGGCCCAGGATGGTGTCGTACTTGAGCAGGTGCGCCGTGGTCGCGGTGTCACCCAGGTCGTTGACAGCCACAACCTCGATGTCCGCACCCTGCTCCAGCAGTGCGCGGAAGTAGTTACGCCCGATGCGGCCGAAGCCGTTGATGCCTACGCGGATCGTCACGAACCGATCTCCTCGTTGGTACGCCGGCTATGCGGTGCCGGCGAGCTGTATTTGGGATGTCCCCGACCAACCACGACCCTACCCTTCCCCGGCCCGAGGAGTGACATCGAGATGGCGCATAAAAGGGCAGGCGTTCCGTACCCGTCAGTAGGGTACGGAACGCCTCGGAACGGCGGCTTTTTCGCCCCGATCTGTCAGGTAATGACGGGCACCGCCGACGCGCTTTTCACTCGTTCGTGAGCGGGTTGGCTCACCTGATGCGGGGCCGTTCCGCGCACCGTTGAGAAGGGGTCTCGCTCACCTGTCGAGTGCGGCCAGCGCCTTGCGGACGAGGGCGGTCCGGTCGGCCGCCGACGCCACCTGTTCCAGGCCGAATCCGAGCAGCACCGTGTCGTCGGTCGTGACCGCTCCATAGGTCTGGAAGAGGGCGCCGGTGCGGGTCCAGTCCTTTAGCAGCGCCGGGCTCCCGGCCGGGGGTCCGGAGGCGCGCCAGGGACCGAGGGAGGACTCGAACCCTTCCGTCTCCCGCGCGTTGCCGCCGATGACGAGCGAGGCGTCGTCGGCGAGCACGCCGTGGCCGCCGGAGCCGGCGTCGGTGAGGTAGGAGAGGGACAGTTCGACCTTCTTGCCCGCGTAGGCGCTCAGGTCGAAGTCCACCCGCTGCCAGCCGGCCGACCTGCCGGTGAGGCTGTGCCACTGACCGGTGCTGCCGGTGGGCGCGCAGGTATTGCCCGAAAGAGTGAGGTAGTGCCGCAGCCAGGGGTGCTCCTGGACGAAGAACCCGGCCCCGCACTCGGCGGGCACGGCGTCCGTGGTGGCCCCGCCCGCCTCCGGGAGGGTCGTCCAGTCGTCGGCGCCGACGGTGTGCACCTCCACCACCGCGTGGTCGTAGCCCCGCTCGGTGTCCCACAGCAGCCTGGTGCCGAAAGCGGGCTTGTCGGCGGCGCCGACACCGGTGAGGTCGATGGTGCGGGTGAGGCGCTTGTAGGCGTCATCGGTGTGCACCGCGGCGGCCATGTACGCGCCCGCGTACGGCCCGTACGGGCTGACGGCACCCGTGAACCGGCCCGCGCCCGCGCTGCGGAACTGGGGGTAGGTGGTGGGGGGCAGCTCGTCCGAGGTGACTCCGTAGGCACCGGCCGCGTCGAGCGGGTTGCCCGGCGCGTCCCCGAGCGCGGCGGAGACGCCGGTCAGCGCGCCGGTGCCGGTGAGGCCGGTGGCGCCCGGGGTGGAGGTCCGGCTGTAGGCGCCCAGGTAGTACTGGCTGAAGTCGTCGGAGAGGTTGCCGCCGCCGAGGTCCACGTCGCCTCCGGCGTTCTCACCGGCCTCGATCAGCTTGCCGCCCTCGTTGAGGTGGGCCCGCAGCTGGAGCTGGGTGGCGTTGCCGGGTCCGTCGGGGCCCGAGTAGTGGACGACGGTGCGGAAGTGGCTGAGCACGCCGAGGGCGTCGGGGGCGCCGCGCCGGGCGGTGTCCCACACCAGGGGCCTGCGCCCGGCCGCCTTCAGGGCGTCGGTGTAGGCGCGGGTCCGGGTCGCGGTGGCGCCTTCCTCGGCGACGACGAGGGTGTCGGCGGCGCCTCGGTCGGCGACGGTGTACGTGAAGCGGCTGCCGGCCGCCCGGCCCGCTCCCTTGAACCACACCTCGACCCGGTCTCCGGCTCTCCCGCCGGGCACCACGGCTCGGTACTGGTCGAAGTGGAGGTTGTCGTCGCCGCCGTAGGTCTCGCCGCCCTTCCAGGGGCGCAGGGTCCGCTGGTGCGCGCGTCCCCCGTTGACGCGGTACACCAGCCGCTTGTTCCGGACCGCCTTGCGGGCGACGACGGCGACCTGCTGGCCGCCGCCCCGCGCGTAGGAGGTGGTGAACTCGGCGGGGGTGAAGTCGGGTGCCTTCAGGCCGACGGTGGAGACGGGCCGGTCGGGGTGGGCGGCGGTCGCCGCGACGGACAGCGCGAACGGCACGTTCTTCTCGAACTCCCGCTCGATCAGCGTCTCGTCGTCCGGGAAGGTGAAGACGGAACGGCAGTCGTCGGGGTTCCAGGCGTCGTCCGGGTCGGACGCGGAGGCGGTCGCACAGGTGGACATCTCGGGGGTGAACATCGCCATCCCGTTGACGTTCGCGGCATGCCCGTCCGCCTCGCCGTTGGTGGTGTACAGCTCCGAGGAGACCTGGGAGCGGTAGCCCGGGATCGCAGGTTTGTCAGGGGTGCCGGCCAGCGCCTTGTAGAGCACGTCGTCGGGGGTGTCGGTGGCGACCTGCCAGCCGACGCCGTAGAGGAGGAGTTCGGCGGCGGAGTGGTAGTTGATGCCGTACGCGAACTTGACGCGCTTCTCCAGCCCGTCCAGCGCCCTGGTCTCCGGCTCGGAGTGCGCGCTCGGTCCGCGGTAGGTCTCGCTCGCGGGGCTGGGGGACGAACCCTCGTCGTCGTAGCCCCACTTGTAGTCGAAGTTGCGGTTGAGGTCGACGCCGTCGCCGGTGCCGATGACACCGTCGCCGTTGATGTCGCGCAGGTTCTTCCGCCACAGCCGGGTGCCGGAGTCCTTGAAGGTGTAGTCGTAACCGTCGGGGTTCGCGGACAGCACGAACCACAGCTCGGTGGTGTCCACGAGCTTTCTGATCCGTTTGTCCGACCGGTAGTTGTCCAGATAATGGTGCATCAGGCGCCGGGTCATCTCCGGGGTGATCCACTCGCGCGCGTGCTGGTTGGACAGGTACAGCACGGCGGGCCGGGAACCGTCCTTCGAGGTCCGGGCGTTCCTGGTGACCTTGAGCGCGAGGATGTCCTGGCCGCGCACGGTCTTCCCGATGGACTCGACCTTGGCGAGGCCGGGGTTCTCCCGCGCGGTCCGCAGGATCTCCTCCTTGAGCCCGCCGCTGCCGCTGTACGGGCGGAACACGCCCTGCGCGGCGGCCGTCAGGCGTTTGTTCGCGCCGCTCGGCAGGGAGCGCTCGGTGAGGCGTACGCCCTGCTCCTTCAGGCCGCGGGCCTGCCGGTCGGTGAGGTAGACCTCGACGGCGGTCCGGCCGCGCGCTGCCACCCCCTCCCCCAGCTCGTGGGCGTCCTGCCCGGCCCTGAGCAGCAGGGGCACCTGGGCCCGGGTCACGTCCGCCCGGAATACCTTGACCTCGTTGCCGCTGTCGGCGGGCGTGCTCTCCCGCGCCTGGGCGACGGGCGTGAGGCAGGCCGCTCCGGCCAGCAGTGCCCCGGCGGCGAGGACCGCCCTGGACGTGGGCCTGGCTGCGGGTCTCACTCGGTGTCTCATGAACCCCCCTCGCGATGGTCCGCCACAGTGGCGAACAGGTTGCCAGGCTCATGTCACTACATGATCGAGTCAAGAGCGCCCCACAGACACGCGAGGACGCCGGCACCGACCACCCGAGCGGGCGGCGGCACCGGCGTCGGCGCGGCGCTCCTCACTGCTCCGGCGGCTCAGACCGCGAGGTTGTCCGCCAGCTCCTCGGAGAGGTTGGCCTCGGTGCTCGGGATACCCAGGTCGGAGGCGCGCTTGTCGGCCATCGCCAGCAGCCGGCGGATACGGCCGGCCACCGCGTCCTTGGTCAGCGGCGGGTCGGCGAGCGCGCCCAGCTCCTCCAGGGACGCCTGCTTGTGCTCCATGCGCAGCCGCCCGGCGGCCGCGAGGTGCTCGGGCACCTCCTCGCCCAGGATCTCCAGCGCCCGCTGCACCCGTGCCCCGGCGGCGACCGCGGCTCGCGCCGAGCGGCGCAGGTTGGCATCGTCGAAGTTGGCGAGCCGGTTGGCGGTCGCGCGTACCTCGCGCCGCATCCGGCGCTCCTCCCAGGCCAGCACCGACTCGTGCGCGCCGAGCCGGGTGAGCAGGGCGCCGATGGCGTCACCGTCCCGCACGACGACCCGGTCCACACCCCGGACCTCGCGGGCCTTCGCGGCGATCGACAGCCTGCGGGCGGCGCCGACCAGCGCGAGCGCGGCCTCGGGGCCGGGGCAGGTCACCTCCAGCGAGGAGGACCGGCCGGGCTCGGTGAGCGAACCGTGCGCCAGGAAGGCTCCGCGCCAGGCCGCCTCGGCGTCACAGGTGGCGCCGGACACCACCTGCGGGGGCAGTCCACGGATCGGGCGGCCCCGGCCGTCCACCAGCCCGGTCTGCCGGGCCAGCTGGTCGCCGCCCGCCACGACCCGCACCACATAGCGCGAGCCGCGCCGCAGCCCGCCGGGCGCCATCACGATCAGCTCGGAGCTGTGGCCGAAGATCTCCAGGATGTCCCGCTTGAGGCGCCGGGCCGCCATCGCGGTGTCCAGCTCCGCCTCGATCACAATGCGCCCGCTCACCAGGTGGAGGCCGCCGGCGAACCGCAGAATGGCGGAGACCTCCGCCTTTCTGCAGCAGGTCCGGGTGACGGGGAGCCGGGAGATCTCATCCTTCACCGCTGCCGTCATCGCCATGGGCCGATCCTTCCATGCATCCGAAAAATACGGTCGTACGCGGCGGCCAGCAGCTCCGGATCGTGCCGGGGAGTTCCGTCGGTCCGGGCCACCGGCGCCAGCTCGACCGCCGCTCCCAGCCGCTTGGCGGCCTCGGTGAGCGAATCGCGGTCGGGCACGGCCGCCTCGTCGGCCAGCACCACGTCCAGGGCGAGTTTAGGGGCGTGTCGCCCCAAAACCTCCAAATGACGCTGCGGGGAGAAGCCCTCTGTTTCGCCGGGCTGGGGGGCGAGGTTCAGCGGGAGGACCCTGCGCGCCTTGGTCTGGGTGAGCGCGTCCAGCAGTTCGGGAACGAGCAGATGCGGGATGACCGAGGAGAACCAGGACCCCGGCCCGAGCACCACCCAGTCCGCGTCCAGCACCGCTTCGACCGCCTCCGGCACGGCGGGCGGGTCGGAGGGCACCAGGTGCACCGACTGCACCTCGCCCGGCGTCAGCGCGACCGTCGCCTGCCCTCGGACGGTGTCCACGTCCTCCGGGCGCTCCGGGTCGTGTCCCTTGACGAGGGCCTGCAGCTCCAGCGGCACCGCGGACATGGGCAGCACCCGGCCGTGCGCGCCGAGCAGTCTGCCCACCAGGTCCAGTGCCAGCACATGGTCGCCGAGCTGCTCCCACAGGGCGACGATCAGCACGTTGCCGACCGCGTGGTCGTGCAGGTCGCCCTGGGACTGGAAGCGGTGCTGGATGACCCGGGCCCAGGTCTGGCCCCACTCGTCGTCCCCGCAGAGCGCGGCCAGCGCCTTGCGGAGGTCGCCGGGCGGCAGCACGCCCAGCTCCTCGCGCAGGCGTCCGCTGGAGCCGCCGTCGTCGGCGACCGTGACCACGGCGGTGAGGTCACCGGTGATCCGGCGTAGCGCGGCGAGCGAGGCGGACAGTCCCATGCCGCCGCCTAGCGCGACCACCTTGGGCTGGGCCCCGCGCCTGCGGGGGCGCGCGCCACGGGCCTCGACGGGACGGGACGCGTGGGCCTCGGCGGTGGCGCGGCTCAGGCGCCCCTCGGGGACCACGCGGCGCAGGGCGCGCAGCCGCCGTGCACGCTCCGTCATTCGCGTCCCATGTCCCGGTGCACGACCACCGTCTCCACACCCTCCGCGACCAGGCGCGCGGCGAGCTTCTCCGACATGGCGACCGAGCGGTGCTTGCCGCCCGTACAGCCGATGGCGATGGTCACGTACCGCTTGCCCTCGCGGCGGTAGCCGGCCGCGATCAGCCGGAGCAGTTCGGCGTACCGGTCGAGGAACTCCTTGGCGCCGGGCTGGTTGAAGACGTAGGAGGCCACCTCCTCGTTGACCCCGGTGAAGGGGCGCAGCTCCGGCACCCAGTGCGGGTTGGGCAGGAAGCGCATGTCCGCGACGAGGTCGGCGTCGACCGGCAGGCCGTACTTGAAGCCGAAGGACATGACGGTGGCCCGCAGCTCGGGCTCCTCGTCGCCCGCGAACTGGGCGTCCATCTTGGCGCGCAGCTCGTGCACGTTGAGACTGGAGGTGTCGATGACCAGGTCGGCGTCGCCGCGCAGCTCGCGCAGCAGTTCGCGCTCGGCGGCGATGCCGTCCACGATCCGGCCGTCGCCCTGGAGGGGGTGCGGGCGGCGCACCGACTCGAAGCGGCGCACCAGGGCGTCCTCGGAGGACTCCAGGAAGACGATCCGCCGGGTGACGCCCCGGCTGTCGAGATCGGCGAGGGATTCGCGCAGGTTGTCGAAGAAGCGGCGGCCGCGCACGTCCACGACGACCGCGATCCGCGCCACGTTGCCCTGCGAGCGGGCGCCCAGCTCCACCATGGTGGGGATCAGGGCGGGCGGGAGGTTGTCGACGACGAACCAGCCGAGGTCCTCCAGGCACTTCGCGGCCGTCGAGCGGCCCGCTCCGGACATGCCGGAGATGATCACCAGCTCGGGGATGGGCGCTTCGTTGGCCGCTGCCGGCGTGACGTCCGTACTCACCTGTGCTCCGTTGTCCTGTTCCGCTGCCTGCGGCGGGCTGTCGTCGGTCGCCGTGTGTGTGGTCGGCCGCTGGGCCGCGGGTCGTGCCTCGTGCTCGGTCATGTCTCCTGCCCCCGTCGGTCGTCCGGGAGGCCCGCGCTCACGGACTCTCCGGAGGAACCGCCCGTCGTGTCGGGTTCCTCCTCGTCAATGATCTCTCCGGTCGCCGTGTTCACGGCGGGCGCGGCCGGGGCCGAACGGGCGAGTGCCACCGCGATGGTCTCGGCCGTCTTCCGGCCTATGCCGGGTACTTCCAGGATCTGCTCGAGTGTGGCGGCGCGCAGCCGCTTGACCGAGCCGAAGTGCTTGATGAGGGCCTGCTTACGGGTCTCGCCGAGGCCGGGCACCTCGTCCAGCGGGCCGCTGCGCAGGCGCTTGGCGCGTTTGGCGCGCTGGTAGGTGATGGCGAAGCGGTGGGCCTCGTCGCGCACGCGCTGGAGGAGGTAGAGGCCCTCGCTGCTGCGGGGCAGCACCACGGGGTCCTCCTCGCCGGGCACCCAGACCTCTTCCAGGCGCTTGGCGAGACCGCAGACGGCGATGTCGTCGATCCCCAGCTCGTCCAGCGCGCGCCGGGCGGCGGCGACCTGCGGGCGGCCGCCGTCGACCACGACGAGCTGGGGCGGGTAGGCGAACTTCCTGGGGCGGCCGTCGTCGTCCTTGAGCCCGATGATCCCGTCGTCCTCCGCGACGGCCGGGGCGACGCCGGGAGCGACGCCCGGAGTACCGAGCGGGACGCCGTCCGCGGGGCCGGGTGCGCCGTCCACCGGGGCGTCCTCGGCGCCCGCCCACTCGCCGGACCTCTCCTTCTCCGCCAGGTAGCGGCGGAAGCGGCGGGTGATCACCTCGTGCATGGAGCGGACATCGTCCTGGCCGGCGAAGCCCTTGATCTGAAAGCGGCGGTACTCGTTCTTGCGCTGGAGGCCGTCCTCGAAGACGACCATGGAGGCCACCACGTCGTCGCCCTGGAGGTGGGAGATGTCGTAGCACTCGATCCGCAGCGGGGCGCTGTCGAGTTCGAGGGCGTCGGCGATCTCCTCCAACGCGCGCGAGCGGGTGGTGAGGTCGGAGGCACGCTTGGTCTTGTGCAGCACGAGGGCCTGCTGGGCATTGCGCTGGACGGTCTCCATCAGCGCCTTCTTGTCGCCGCGCTGCGGGATGCGCAGCGAGACGTTCGCACCGCGCCGGACGGTCAGCCACTCCTGAACCGGCTCCAACGGGTCGGGCAGCGCCGGGACCAGCACCTCCTTGGGCACGGAGTCCCCGGTCTCCTCGCCGTAGAGCTGCTGGAGGGCGTGCTCGACCAAGGCGGCGGTGGTGATCTCCTCGACCTTGTCGGTGACCCAGCCGCGCTGGCCGCGCACCCGGCCGCCGCGCACATGGAAGATCTGGACGGCGGCCTCCAGCTCGTCCTCCGCGACGGCGATGAGGTCGGCGTCGGTCGCGTCGGCGAGCACGACCGCGTTCTTCTCCATGGCCTTCTTGAGGGCGCCGACGTCGTCGCGCAGACGGGCGGCCCGCTCGTACTCCATCTCGTCGGACGCCTCGGCCATCTGCTTCTCCAGGCGGCGGAGGTAGGTGCCGGTGCGGCCGGCCATGAAGTCGCAGAACTCCTCGGCCAGCTCGTAGTGGTCCTCCGGCGAGACCCGGCCGACGCAGGGCGCGGAGCACTTGCCGATGTACCCGAGCAGGCAGGGGCGGCCGGTGCGCTCGGCGTTCTTGAAGACACCGGCCGAGCAGGTGCGCACGGGGAAGACGCGCAGCAGCAGGTCGACGGTGTCCCGGATCGCCCACGCGTGGGCGTACGGGCCGAAGTACCGCACGCCCTTCCTCTTGTGACCGCGCATCACCTGCACGCGTGGGAACTCGTCGTTCATCGTCACCGCGAGGTACGGATAGCTCTTGTCGTCGCGGTACTTGACGTTGAACCGGGGGTCGTACTCCTTGATCCAGGAGTACTCCAGCTGGAGCGCTTCGACCTCGGTGGACACCACGGTCCACTCCACGGACGCGGCGGTGGTGACCATGGAGCGGGTTCGCGGGTGCAGGTTCGCAAGGTCCTGGAAGTAGTTCGCCAGGCGCTGGCGCAGGCTCTTCGCCTTTCCGACGTAGATCACCCGGCGGTGCTCGTCTCGGAACCTGTACACCCCCGGGGAGTCGGGGATCTCGCCCGGCCTGGGGCGGTAGCTGGAGGGGTCGGCCATGACTCACACCCTACTGGCGAGCGCGGACACCGCGCCGGGCCTGTGGACAGCGGTGCCGGAGGTGCCCGACCGGCCTGTGGACAACCGCGTCGGCAAGGGCTTCGGGGCGTCACGACCCGGGCCATGACGTGACCCAGGGTGTTGTCGGGGTGTGGTCAACACGCTTCAATGCGGGGGAACTCGGGGCCTCGCACTCGGCGCACGCGAACGGCGTGCCCGCCCGCGAACGCGCCCCGGGAGCCCCACGGGGTGGCACACGACCCCGCACCGCGGTCTGACCAGCCATGGTGACACCTCACAGAAAGGCTTCTGTGCATGCCACATGTCACAGAGCACCCGGACCTCGCCTCCGCCGAGCTGGAGACGGCCCTGCGGGGCGGCCCCTTCCATGTGGCGCTGCGCGCCGCGATAGCCGCCCGCGGGCTGCCGCTCCAGCGCGTACAGCACCATCTGTCGCGCCACGGGGTGAAGGTCGGCGTGACCAGCCTCAGTTACTGGCAGCAGGGCGCCCGCCGTCCGCAGCGCCCCGAGTCGCTGCGTGCCGTGCGCGCGCTGGAGGAGATCCTCCGGCTGCCGGAGGAATCACTGATCAGGCTGCTGGCCGAGGTGCCCGGGTCGGCCGGCACCGACCGGCCCGCGCCCCGCTCCTACCGCTCCCTGATCGAGGCGTCACACACGCTGGACCGGCTCCGGGCGGAGCTGGACTGGGCCACGGACGGCGGCATACACACCCTCGGCCATCACGAGCGGGTCCGCATCGGGGGCCGGCGCGAGCTGGCGAGCCGCGAGTCCGAGCACATCGTGCGGGCCCATCTCGACGGCGTGGACCGCTTCGTCGCCGTCCATCACGGCGACCCCGGCTGCCATCCGGACGACATGGCCGTCCAGGCACTGGAGAACTGCCGCACCGGCCGCGTCCGGCTGGACCGGGAGACCGGCGTCCTGGTGGCCGAGCTGCTCTTCGGCACCCGGCTGCGCTCCGGCGACACCTTCCTGTTCCGGTACGGCTTCACCGACGGCACCGCCGGGGCCTCGCACGAGTACGCCCACCGCTTCGGCTCACCGGGCGGTCAGTACGCGCTCCAGATCCGCTTCGACGCGTCCGCGCTGCCGGCCCGCTGCCACCGTTTCACCCAGTTCTCCCCCGCCGCGCCCCGCGCGGGACGGCAGGAGCTGGCGGTCAGTGAGCCGCACCGCAGCGTCCACGTGGTCGAGCCACGGGTCCGGCCGGGGACGGTCGGGATCGCCTGGGAGTGGGAGTGAGGGCCGCCACGGCGCCCTGAGCAGGGATGATCGGCGCCGTCAGGCGGCCGGCCCTGCCACGATCCGGCCGTCCGACACCTTCCCAGCAGCTCGGCCGACGGATCGGGCACCGGCGCCTGGACCACCTTGCCGGTGACGGCCTCGAACTCGCTGGCGTGACAGGGACAGACCGGGGTCGTGCCGCGCAGTCTGTCGATCACGCTTCCGGCGTGCGTGCAGACCGGGCTGTACGCCGTCAGTCCGCCTTCGCCGTCCCGGCCGACCACCACGTCGTGCTCGCGGTAGAGCTTCGCCCCGCCCTCGGGCACCTCGCCCTCGGCCACCGGGTCGACGGTGGAGGTGACCGCCGACGCGGACTGGTCCTGCGGGGTCGCGCAGGCGGCTGGCCCGAGCCCGGCGACCAGCGCCACGGCGGCTCCTCCAAGGACGGTGCGGCGGCTGGCGGACGAGGCGGCGGGCATCGAGGTCTCCCCAGGTCAGAGGGTGTGTGGGGCGACCTCATCCGGGCGGAGTGGCCGAATCGGGGCGGGGTGGACCAGGCCACGGAAGCGGGCGCTCGGGTGGAGTTCCGGTGCGACGAAGTCCTCGTAAACGCTTGCGCAAGCGTTTACGCGGGAGCGGTCGATGGGATACCTTCCCGCCCGTGGGACCGACGATGGCCGCCGGGACCCGCATCCGTCGGCCGCGCCCTGGCCGGTGCACGGATCACACGGGATCACACGGGATCACACGGGAGGGGAAGCGCGATGTCCACCATGGCCGACGTGGCCCGGAGTGCCGGTGTCTCCGTGGCGACCGTGTCCCATGTCCTCAACGGCACGCGCCCGGTGCTGCCCCACACCCGCCAGGCCGTCCTGGACGCCGTCGACGCCCTCGGCTACACGCCCAACTCGCTCGCCCGCTCCCTGGTGACCTCCCGGACCCGTTCCATCGGGCTCGCGGTGTCGGCGATCAGCAACCCGTACTTCACCGAGATCCTGCAGGGCGTGGAGGCGGCCGCGCTGGAGGCGGGCTACAGCCTGCTCATCGCGGACCCGCACGACGACCCCGGGCACGAGCTGAAGGTCGTCCAGCTGCTGCACGAGCGCCGGGTGGACGGCGTGATCGTGGCTCCCTCGGCTGAGCCGGGCGGCCTCGTCGCGTACCTCCGTCGCCAGGCCGTGCCGACGGTGCTGCTCGACCGGGTGCTCGGGCCTGCCGGTGCCGGGGGCCCAGACCTCGCCGGTTCCTTCGACCAGGTCTGTGCCGAGAATTCCGGGCCGATGGCCGAGCTGGTCGCCCACCTCGCCTCGCTGGGCCACCGGCGGATCGGCCTGGTCGCCGGGCTGCCGGGGCTCAGTACCACCAGCGAGCGCATCGCGGGATACCGGCAGGGGCTCGCGGCGGCGGGCCTCGACGCCGACGAGGAACTCGTGGTGTCCGGCAGCTCCGAGTCCACGGGTGCCGAACGGGCCACGGCCGCGCTGGTCGCCCTGCCCGACGCGCCCACGGCACTGGTCACCGCCAACAACGCGATGACCATCGGCGCCCTGCGAGCGCTGAGAGGGCTCGGTCTGGACGTGCCCGGTGACATCGCCCTGTGCTGCTTCGACGACTTCGCCTGGGCCGACCTGTTCGCACCCCGGCTCACCGCGGTCGCGCAGCCCAGCCGGGAGATGGGCGCCCGCGCCGTCCGGGTGCTGCTGGACCGTCTGGCGGCGCCGGACCGGGAGGCCAGGACGGTACGGCTGCCCTGTGCGGTCGTCCACCGTGCCTCCTGCGGCTGCCCGGAGCCCAGGCCGGCTGACACCGGGAGCAGCATGGAATCGACCTCGCAGTCCGAGAAGGGAACCACTCCGTGATCGTCGTCGCCGGTGAGGCATTGATCGACCTGGTACCGCAGGGCCGTGGCGCCCTGGCCGCCCTCCGGCCCGCGCTCGGCGGCGGCCCGTTCAACACCGCCGTGGCGCTCGGCAGGCTGGGCTCGCCGACCGCCTTCGCCTCCCGCGCCTCGCACGACGCCTTCGGCGAGGCCCTGCTCGACGGGCTCCGGCAGGCCGGGGTGGACGTGTCCGCCGTACAGCGCGGCCCCGAACCGACCACGCTCGCGGTAGCCACCATCGACTCCGGCGGCTCGGCGGCCTACTCCTTCTACGTCGAGGGCACCGCCGACCGCCTCTTCGCCACCCCAGCCGCTCTGCCCGGGGGCACCCGCGCGGTGTCCTTCGGCACCTGCTCACTGGTCCTGGAGCCTGGGGCGAGCGCCTACGAGGAGCTGCTGCGGTCGGCCGCCGGCCAGGGCCTGTTCACCGCGCTCGACCCCAACATCCGGGCGGGACTGATCCCGGACGCGGACGCCTACCGCGAGCGCTTCCTCGGCTGGCTGCCCTACGTGACCCTGCTGAAGCTGTCCGAGGAGGACGCCCGGTGGCTGGGCGGCACCCCGCGCGAGTGGCTGGCCGCGGGTCCCTCCGCCGTGGTGGTCACGCGGGGCGGCGACGGCCTCTCGGTCTTCACCGCAGACGGCTCGGAGCACCGGGTACTCGGCGAGAAGGTCGACGTGGTGGACACCATCGGCGCCGGGGACACGGTGAACGCGGCCCTGCTGCACGGGCTGTCCGTCCTGGACGCGCTGTCCGCGCGGGCCCTGGCCGGCCTCGGTCCGGACATCTGGCGGCGACTGCTCGGCTTCGCCGCGCGCGCGGCGGCGATCACCTGTTCACGGGCGGGCGCGGAGCCGCCGTACGCGACCGAGCTGAGCGAACTGTGACCGGCTGAAGCCTGGCAGGACGCACCGTGACCGGCAGGGGCTGAGCAGGGCGAGCCGTGACCGGCTGAGCCGGCGTCGGCGCCTCGCGGGGTTGGTTCCGTGAGGCGCCGCTCTTACCCGAAGATGCGGGGTCAGACCTTGCGGGCCCGCGTCACCTTCTTGGCCGCCGTCTTCTTGGCAGGGCCGGCCTTGTCGGTCGTGGTGCTGTTGGCCTTGGCCGTCACCGCCTTCGGCGCCGTCTTCTTCGCCGTAGCCCTGGTGGCGGTGGACTTCGCCGTCTTCCGCGCACCCGTGGCGCGCGGGGAATTCACCGGGCCCGAGTCGCTGACGCGGTCGGCGCCGAGGATCTCGCGCAGGAACTTTCCGGTGTGGCTGGCCGGAACCGCCGCGACCTCCTCGGGTGTGCCCTCGGCGACCACGAGACCGCCTCCCGCACCGCCCTCCGGGCCCATGTCGATGACCCAGTCGGCGGTCTTGATCACATCGAGGTTGTGCTCGATGACGACGACCGTGTTGCCCTTCTCCACCAGGCCGGTGAGCACCCTCAGCAGCTTGCTGATGTCCTCGAAGTGCAGACCGGTGGTCGGCTCGTCCAGGACATAGACCGTACGGCCGGTGGAGCGCTTCTGCAGCTCGCTGGCGAGCTTGACGCGCTGTGCCTCACCGCCGGACAGGGTGGTCGCGGACTGGCCGAGCCGCACATAGCCGAGACCGACGTCCTTGAGGGTGCGCAAGTGCCGGGAGATGGCGGGCACGGCCTCGAAGAAGTCGGTGGCCTCCTCGATCGGCATGTTCAGCACGTCGGCGATGGACTTGCCCTTGTAGTGGACCTCCAGGGTCTCCCGGTTGTACCGGGCGCCGTGGCAGACCTCGCACGGGACGTACACGTCCGGGAGGAAGTTCATCTCGATCTTGATGGTGCCGTCGCCCGAGCAGTTCTCGCAGCG
This sequence comes from Streptomyces sp. NPDC058459, assembly GCF_042721685.1. NCBI lineage: Bacteria > Bacillati > Actinomycetota > Actinomycetes > Kitasatosporales > Streptomycetaceae > Streptomyces > Streptomyces sp. NPDC058459. Next base: position 78,867 of record NZ_JBHXLV010000001.1, read on the forward strand.
GCCGCCCTTGACGTTGAAGGAGAAGCGGCCGGGCTGGTAACCCCGCACCTTCGCCTCGGTGGTCTCGGCGAACAGCCTGCGGACGTGGTCGAAGACGCCGGTGTACGTCGCCGGGTTGGAGCGCGGGGTGCGGCCGATGGGCGACTGGTCGACGTGCACGACCTTGTCCACCAGGTCGTCGCCGTCCACGCGCGTGTGCCGGCCGGGGACGTTGCGCGCGCCGTTCAGCTCGCGGGCCAGGTGGGTGTAGAGGATGTCGTTGACCAGGGTCGACTTGCCCGAGCCGGACACGCCGGTGACGGCCGTGAACACGCCCAGCGGGAAGGACACGTCGATGTCCTGGAGGTTGTTCTCGCGGGCACCGCGCACCACGAGCTCCCGGGACGGGTCGAGGGGCCGGCGGATGTCGGGCAGCGGGATCGACCTGCGGCCGGAGAGGTACTGGCCGGTCTGCGACTCGGTGTTGGCGAGCAGCTCCTTGAGGTGCCCGCTGTGCACGACCTTGCCGCCGTGCTCACCGGCGCCCGGACCGATGTCCACGATCCAGTCGGCGACCTTGATGGTGTCCTCGTCATGCTCGACCACGATCAGGGTGTTGCCCATGTCGCGCAGCCGGACCAGGGTCTCGATCAGACGGTGGTTGTCCCGCTGGTGCAGGCCGATGGACGGCTCGTCGAGCACGTAGAGCACGCCGACCAGGCCGGAGCCGATCTGGGTGGCCAGGCGGATGCGCTGGGCCTCGCCGCCGGAGAGAGTGCCAGCCGCACGGTTGAGCGAGAGGTAGTCCAGGCCGACGTCGACCAGGAAGCGCAGCCGCTCGTTGACCTCCTTCAGCACACGCTCGGCGATCTTCTTGTCGCGGGCGTTGAGCTTCAGCTCACCAAGGAAGTCCGCGCAGTCGCTGATCGACATCGCGGAGACCTCGGCGATCGACTTCCCCATGACGGAGACCGCGAGGACGATCGGCTTCAGGCGGGTGCCCTCGCAGGAGGGGCAGGGCACCTCGCGCATATAGCCCTCGAAGCGCTCGCGGCTCGCGTCGCTCTCGGCTTCGCTGTGCCGCCGCTTGACGAACGGCACCGCGCCCTCGAACGGGGTGGTGTACACGCGCTCCCGGCCGTACCGGTTGCGGTAGCGGACCTCGATCTGGGTCTTGTGGCCGTACAGCAGGGCCTTCTTCGCCCGCTGGGGCAGCCCGGCGAAGGGGATGTCGGTGCGGAAGCCGAGCGCGTCCGCGAGGGCGTTGACCAGCCGGCCGAAGTAGTCCTTGGTGTGGCCGTGCGACCAGGGGTGGATGGCGCCCTCGTCGAGCGACTTGTCCTCGTCCGGGACGATCAGCTCCGCGTCGACCTCCATGCGCGTACCGATGCCGGTGCACTCGGGGCAGGCGCCGAAGGGCGAGTTGAAGGAGAAGGAGCGCGGCTCCAGCTCCTCGAAGGACAGGTCGTCGTACGTGCAGTACAGGTGCTCCGAGAACATGCGCTCGCGCTCGGGGTCGTCCTCGGGGAGGTCTACGAAGTCGAGCACGACCATGCCGCCGGACAGGCCGAGGGCGGTCTCCACGGAGTCGGTGAGCCGGCGCTTGGCGGAGTCCTTCACCGTGAGGCGGTCGATGACCACCTCGATGGTGTGCTTCTCCTGCTTCTTCAGGGTCGGCGGCTCGGACAGCTGGATGGTCTGGCCGTCGACCCGCGCGCGGGAGTAGCCCTTGGTCTGGAGGTCGGCGAAGAGGTCGACGAACTCGCCCTTGCGCTCGCGCACGAGCGGGGAGAGAACCTGGAAGCGGCTGCCCTCGGGAAGCTCCAGCACCTTGTCCACGATGGCCTGCGGCGACTGGCGTGCGATCGGGCGGCCGCACTCGGGGCAGTGCGGCTTGCCGATGCGCGCGAACAGCAGGCGCAGGTAGTCGTAGACCTCGGTGATGGTGCCGACCGTGGAGCGCGGGTTGCGCGAGGTCGACTTCTGGTCGATGGAGACCGCGGGCGAGAGGCCCTCGATGAAGTCGACGTCGGGCTTGTCCATCTGCCCGAGGAACTGGCGGGCGTACGAGGAGAGCGACTCCACGTAGCGGCGCTGGCCCTCGGCGAAGATGGTGTCGAAGGCCAGCGAGGACTTGCCCGACCCGGACAGGCCCGTGAAGACGATGAGCGCGTCGCGCGGCAGGTCGAGCGAGACATTCTTCAGGTTGTGCTCGCGCGCGCCACGGACGATGAGACGGTCGGCCACGCCGGTCCGCACCTTTCTTAAGAGAAGTGACAGGGGCCGAGGCCCCGTGCTTCTTCGAGCCTAGGGGGAGCCACTGACAACGCCGGTCGGATTCCCGGATGCATAACAATCCCCAGCTATCCAGCATGCCCGACGCCGCCTCCGACGATATAGCACGCGCTTTCGAATTACGGAGGAAGTCCGCCACCTTCACCCGAAGGAGTGGTCCAGCTAGGGTCGGACCCATGACCGATCACGCTCATGACCTGGCCCGTGTACGGGAAGCGACGGACCGGCTGCTCAGCGCGGCCGCCGCACTGGACAACGCGGCACTGGCCGAGCCGTCACGGCTTCCGGACTGGACGCGTGGCCATGTCCTCGCCCACCTCGCCCGCAACGCCGACGCCCTCGTGAACGTGCTGGAGGGCCGCCCGATGTACGTGAGCGCCGAGACCCGCGACGCCGACATCGAGCGGGACGCCCCGCGCCCGCTGGAGACCCAGCTCACCGACGTGCGCGACAGCGCGGCCCGGTTCGACACGGCGGGGTCCGCGCCGGGCGACTGGACCCGCGTCGTGGAGCTGCGCAACGGTGTCACCGATGTCGCGGCCCGGCTGCCGTTCCGGCGCTGGGCGGAGGTGGAGCTGCACCACGTGGATCTCGGCGCCGGCTACGAGCTGGAGGATCTTCCGGCCGAGTTCACCGAACGCGAGACCGAGTTCCTGGCGCGGCGCTTCCTGGGCCACCCCGAGGTGCCCGCGATCCTGCTCACCGACGGCACGCGCGCGTGGAGCACGGGCCAGGATGCTCCCGACCCCGAGGTCACCGTCACCGGCACCCCGGCCGGCCTGCTGGGCTGGCTCGCCGGGCGCCGCGCCGGGGCAGCGCTGGAGGTCAGGGGCGGCGAACTGCCCGCGCTCCCCCCGCTGTGACACCACGCCGGGCCGCCAACGCCCGTCCCGCTATAGGCTGATCTTCATGACGTACAGCGGCGAGGTCAGGGTCGGCGGACCGGCGGACGTGCACGAGCTCAAGGATCTGATGATCACGAAGGTCGCGGTCGGCCCGATGAACAACAACGCCTATCTGCTGCGCTGCCGGGCCACCGACGAGCAGTTGCTGATCGACGCGGCCGCCGAGGCGCACACCCTTCTCACCATGATCGGCGAGGACGGCATCGCGTCCGTCGTCACCACCCATCAGCACGGCGACCACTGGCAGGCGCTCGGCGAGGTCGTCGGCGCCACGGGCGCCCGTACCTACGCTGGGCGGGCGGACGCCTCCGGCATCCCGGTCGCCACCGACGTGCCGGTCGACGACGGGGACGTCATCCGGGTCGGCCAGGTCGAGCTGACCGCGCGCCATCTGGTCGGCCACACGCCGGGCTCCATCGCGCTGGTCTACGACGACCCGCACGGCCACCCGCACGTCTTCACCGGTGACTGCCTCTTCCCCGGCGGGGTCGGCAACACGCGCCAGGACCCCGAGGCGTTCGCCAGCCTGATCCACGACGTGGAGACGAAGATCTTCGACGCGCTGCCGGACGAGACCTGGGTCTACCCCGGCCACGGCGACGACACCAGCCTGGGCGCCGAGCGCCCGCACCTGCCGGAGTGGCACGCGCGCGGCTGGTGAGCGCGGTGGGCCAGGGTCGGGTTCAGGCGTCGGCGCGCGCCGGTCCCAGCAGCGTGGCGATCCGCTCCACCGCGAAGACGTAGCCCTGCACCCCGCAGCCCGCGATCACCCCGTCGGCGCGCAGCGAGACGTACGAGTGGTGCCGGAAGGACTCGCGCCGGTGGATGTTGGAGATGTGCACCTCCAGCACGGGCAGGCCGTCGCAGGTGTTGAGCGCGTCCAGGATCGCCACCGACGTGTGGGAGTAGGCGCCGGGGTTGATGACGATCCCGGCGTGGTCGAGCCGTGCCTCGTGGACCCAGTCGACCAGCTGGCCCTCGTGGTTGGACTGCCGGAAGTCCACCGTGCCGCCGTACCCGGCCGCGGCCTCGGCGCACAGGGCCTCCACGTCGGCCAGGGTGTCCTTGCCGTAGATCTCGGGCTGCCGCTGGCCGAGGAGGTTCAGGTTGGGCCCGTTGAGGATCATGATCGGGGCGCTGGCCAGGGTGCGGGACACGGTGGGTTCCTCCGGTGCGTCAGGGGCCGGTCGGCGGCCACTACTCGCACCCGGTCTATCACGGGCCGCCGAGGCGGCCTTCGGGCCCGGCACTAGGGGTTGAGGGCCAGCTCCAGGTAGGCGGCGAAGAGGACCAGGTGGACACCGCCCTGGAGCGGGGTGGCGCGGCCGGGGACGACCGTGAGCGAGGCGACGACCACGGTGAGGGCGAGCAGCAGCATGTGGGTGGCGCCGAGGCCCAGCACGAGGGGTCCGGACAGCCAGACCGAGGCCAGGGCGACGGCCGGGATGGTCAGACCGATGCTGGCCATCGCGGAGCCCAGCGCGAGGTTGAGGCTGGTCTGCACACGGTCGCGCCGGGCGGCGCGCAGCGCGGCGATGGTCTCGGGCAGCAGGACGAGCAGGGCGATGACCACGCCGACGACCGCCGGGGGCAGACCCGCGCCCGCCACCCCCGACTCGATCGTGGGCGACACACCCTTGGCGAGGCCGACCACGCCGACGAGAGCGAGGCCGAGCAGGCCGAGGCTGACCCCGGCGTAACGGGCGGACGGGGGCACCGCGTGGTCGGCCGCGGTGATGATCTCGCCCTCCTTGGTGACCGGCAGGAAGTAGTCGCGGTGGCGCAGGGTCTGGGTGGCGACGAAGAGGCCGTACAGGACCAGGGAGGACAGGGCCGCGAACGTCAGTTGCACGGTGGAGAACTCGGGGCCGGGCTTGCTGGTCGTGAAGGTGGGCAGCACCAGGCTGAGGGTGGCCAGGGTGGCGACCGTGGCCAGTGCGGCTCCGGTGCCCTCGGGGTTGAACATGGCGGTGCCGTGGCGCAGGGAGGCGACCAGGAGGCAGATGCCGAGGATGCCGTTGCAGGTGATCATCACGGCGGCGAAGACCGTGTCGCGGGCCAGGGTGGAGCTCTTGTCCCCGCCGTCCACCATGAGGGTGACGATCAGCGCCACCTCGATGATGGTGACGGCGATGGCGAGCACCAGGGAGCCGAAGGGTTCGCCCACCCGGTGGGCGACGACCTCGGCGTGGTGCACGGCGGCGAGGACGGCCCCGGCTAGTACGAGGCTCACCAGGGCCACGACCGCGCCGGGCAGATCACGGCCCCAGGTGAGGACGAGGAGGACCACCGCGAGCACCGGCACGAGGAGCGTCCACCGCGCGACGAGCGACCTGAGCCGATTGATCATGCAGTGATGCTGGCAGAGGCGTACAGGGTTCGCATTCCGTTCGTCCCGTGTCAGGCGTCGATGCTGTCCTTGGGGGCGTCGCCACCCCCGCCCGCCTCGGCGGCGGCCTGCTTCCGGGTGGCGATGAGGCTGGTGATCGTGGTGATGACCAGGACGCCGCAGATGACGGCCAGGGAGACGGGGATGCTGATCTCGGGGACGTGCAACCCGAGCTCGTGCAGCGCGTGCAGCACCAGCTTGACGCCGATGAAGCCGAGGATGACCGACAGGCCGTAGGACAGGTGGACCAGCTTCTTCAGCAGGCCGCCGATGAGGAAGTACAGCTGGCGCAGACCCATCAGGGCGAAGGCGTTCGCAGTGAAGACGATGTACGGGTCCTGCGTCAGGCCGAAGATCGCGGGGATGGAGTCCAGCGCGAAAAGCACGTCGGTGGTGCCGATGGCGAGCATCACGACCAGCATCGGGGTCATGACCCGCTTGCCGTTCTCCTCGATCCACAGCTTGGTGCCGTGGTACCGGTCGGCGACGCCGAACCTGCGCTCGGCGGCCTTCAGGATCTTGTTCTCCTCGTACTCCTCGTCCTCGTGATCGGCGCGGGCCTCCTGGATGAGCTTCCAGGCGGTCCAGATCAGGAAGGCGCCGAAGATGAAGAACACCCAGGAGAAGCTGGCGATGATCGCCGCGCCGGCCGCGATGAAGACGGCCCGCAGGACCAGGGCTATGAGCACACCGAACAGCAGGACCCGCTGCTGGTACTGCGCGGGAACCGCGAACTTCGTCATGATCAGGACGAAGACGAAGAGGTTGTCGACGCTCAGCGACTTCTCGGTGATGAAACCGGCGAAGAACTCCCCGGCGGGCTGGCCGCCGCCGAAGTAGAACAGTCCGAGGCCGAACAGTCCGGCCAGGGCGATCCAGACGGCTGTCCAGATGCCCGCTTCCTTGATGGACACCTCATGCGGCTTGCGGCCGATGAAGAAGTCCACGGCGATCAGGGCGGCAAGGCCCACGATGGTCAGGACCCACAGGGTCATCGAGACGTCCACGACACCTCCGGCATTACGTCACGGCAAACATCAGCGTTGTCGCTGCCGGAGGTCTCTTCCACCCGGAGAACGGGCCGGCGCCCCGGAATCCATGGGGATTCGTACTGACGGGTGCGCCGCATCAAGGAGTACTCCCCTCCGCACGAAGACAGTACCGCAATCACCAAGGAATAGTAAAGAGAAAAGTAAAACAAAGACCAAGTGAGCAGCTCAGAGCTTTTTTACCTGTCCTTGGTCCTGGCTGCGCAAACCGTGCTGAGCACTTGCCGGACAACCGCGCTCCCGTGCGGCGGGAGGGCGGGTTCGAAGGTCCACGCGTGTCCGACCCAGGGATCGGCGAAATGGTCGTCGGGCAAGGGGGTGAGTCGCATCAGCGAACGCCACAGCGGGTCGAGCAACGGCCCGTACGGCTCGGCGTCTGCGCGGTCCGCCACCAGCAGCAGATGGACCCCGGCCGCCGGCCCCTCGTCCGCGAGGAAGCGGAGCCGGGTCAGGGCGCGGTCGTCGAAGCCCTGGGGGAAGTCGTTGACGATCAACAGCCGCCGGGCGGTGCCCATATCGTCCGGCAGCGCCTCGGTCGCGCCGCCGCCGATCGCCATGCGCACCAGGTCGACCCGCCGGGTGAGCGACTCCAGCGCCCGCGCCACGCCCGCCGTACCGGTCGCGGGCGGTGCGGTCAGCGCGCCCGTCCGGGTGAGCGCTCCGAGCGGCCCGGCTCCGGCGCCGGCCGGATCGACGACCTGCACGGCGAACTCCCCCGCGGGGTGGACGGCGAGCAGCCGGGCCGCGAGGGCCACGGCCACCTCCAGGGCTTGCCGGCGCCGGTCCACGGAGTCCGTGAAGTCGACCGGTGTGGCGCCGCTGTCGACCCACAGGCCCCGTTCCAGCGGCAGCCTGACCAGCATCGGGATACGCAGGGACGCGCTCTCGGGTAGATGGAGATCGCCCAGCCGGACGGCCTGGGGCGGCTCGGACGGCACCCGGTGACCGTGCCACACCGGGTTGTCCCAGCGGGCGTACGCGGGTGGCAGCGCGGGCTCTACGACCTCGGCCTCGGCGGTGAGCTGGGCGAGATCGCGGTCGTAGGCCGCCCGCGCCCGGCCGACCAGCTCGTCGTGCCTGGTCCGGGCCGCCTCCCCGGCCGCGTCCCCGGCGCCGCCCATCCTGGTGCGCGGGTCGGCGAGAACCTCGTCGAGTTCCCGGTCCAGGCGGGCGGCGGCGAAGTCGGCCGCGCTCCGGAAGGCGGCGGTGGTCCGGGCCAGGTCCTCGAACATGCCCCAGACCTGGTTGTACAGCCGCTCCTCCATCGACCAGCCCGCGGCATCACCCGCGACGGGGCGGGGCGGTTCACCGGGGGCGGGGGCGGGTGCGGCCGCGGAAGCCTGGCGCCCGGGGTGGGTGTAGTCGACCGGTCCGCCCCCGGGTGGCAGGGCCTCCGAAGACAGGGCTTCCTTCGGCCCGCCGGGGCGCCCCGCTTCGTGTATCGCCTCGGCGGCTTCGCGAGCCTCGGGCAGCCCCAGGTCCGTCAGGAGTGCGGTGAGGCCGTCCGCGTACCCCTGGCCGACCGCGCGCACCTTCCAGCCGCCCTGCCTGCGGTACAGCTCCAGCGCGACGACAGCCGATTCGGCGTCCAGTCCGACGAGGGTGAAGCGGGCGATCTCCGCGCCGCCGGCGCCGGTGACGGCCACCCGCGGGGCCTCGGTCGCGCCGAACCGCACCCGCGTGCCCGCCTGTTCCGGCAGGGCCAGCAGCACGGTGACCCGGTGCACCGCGTCGGGCAGCTCCCCCGGGTCGGCGGAGAGGCGGTGCTCCGTGGCCACTACGCGGGGCACCTCGAAGCCGGGAAGGACGGGGGTGCCGGGATGGGCGATCCGGTGGGGGTCACGGACGCGGCCGCCCTCGTCTCCGAGAGCGGCCGCCACGAGCACGGGGATCTCGGCCGAGATCCGGATCTCCAGCCGGGTCCGGGGCAGCGGATGGTTCTGCCCCCGCACCAGTTCGGTCCCCATCACCATCGCCCCCTGTGTCGTGTTGTCGCGGCGCCCGGCCGGTGCGGTCCTGCGGACGCGGTCCTGCGGGTGCGGGTCCTGCGGATGCGGGTCCTGCGGATGCGGGTCCTGCAGGCGCGGTCCTACAGGTGCGGGAGGATCGCGGGCATCAGGTCCTGGAACGTGCGCCCGTTGGCGGGCTCGCCCAGCGCGGTCATCGTCCAGCCGGCGCCCGCGCGGTGCACCTTGGCCATGATCTGCGCGGTGTACTCGCCGCCGCCCGCCAGCGTGTAGCGCGCGAGTTCCTGCCCGTTGGTCTCGTCCACGAGACGGCAGAACGCGTTCTGCACCTCCTGGAAGGTCTGCCCGGTGAACGAGTTCACGGTGAAGACGATCTGGTCGACGTGGGCCGGGACCCGCTGGAGGTCCACGAGTACGGCCTCGTCGTCGCCGCCCTGCCCGACACCGCCGACCAGGTTGTCGCCAGTGTGGCGGACGGAACCGTCGTCGCTCACCAGGTGGCGGAAGAAGACGACGTCGACCGGTTGCTTCTCCGCGAAGAGGACCGCCGAGGCATCCAGGTCGATCTCGCGGGTGCGCGAGCCGAACAGCCCGCGTCGCTTCGCCGCCTGCCAGCCGAGACCCATACGGACCGCGGTAAGGGCGGCCCCGTCCTTCTTCTCCAGGCTGATGGCCTGGCCCTTGGTCATGTTGACGGTCACGGCTGAATCCCCTCTCGGTGTTCCCCTGTTGCCGCGCATCGCGCGGTTGCCCAGAACCCTACGCAGCGCCACCGACCGTGCCGAACCCCGGCCCGCGCTTTGTGTCGGTGTTGCAACACTGGCGCGTATGCCGAGGTCCGGACGGGTCTGGTGGGTCAGGCGATGCCGGCCTCCCGCATCTGGCGCAGTTCCCTCTTCATCTCGGACACCTCGTCGCGCAGCCGGGCGGCGATCTCGAACTGGAGCTCCGCCGCGGCGGCGCGCATGCGGTCCGTCATCTCCTCGATCTGCCCGGCGAGTTCGGCGGCCGGCTGATCGGTGGGCTGGGTCCTGCCCTTGGCCTTGGTCTTGGCCGCCTTCGCCTTGGCGTCCTGGGTGGCCTTGCCTCCGAGGGAGGGCACGGGCGTCTTGGGTGCCTTGCCGTCCTTGTGCTGCCGGTAGCCGGTCCCTAGGAGCTGCTCGGTGTCGACGCCCTCGCGGGCGATCTGCGCGACGATATCGTTGATCTTCTTGCGCAGCGGCTGCGGGTCGATGCCCTTGGCCTTGTTGTACGCGACCTGCTTCTCCCGGCGCCGGTTGGTCTCGTCGATGGCCTTCTCCATCGCCGGGGTGATCTTGTCGGCGTACATGTGGACCTGGCCGGAGACATTGCGCGCCGCGCGGCCGATGGTCTGGATCAGCGAGGTGCCGGAGCGCAGGAAGCCTTCCTTGTCGGCGTCGAGGATGGCCACCAGGGACACCTCGGGCAGGTCGAGGCCCTCACGCAGCAGGTTGATGCCGACCAGTACGTCGTACTCACCGGCGCGCAGCTCGCGCAGCAGTTCCACGCGGCGCAGGGTGTCGACGTCGCTGTGCAGATAGCGGACCTGGATGCCGAGTTCCACGAAGTAGTCGGTGAGGTCCTCGGCCATCTTCTTGGTGAGCGTGGTGACCAGGACACGCTCGTCCTTGTCGGTGCGCTCCCGGATCTCGTGCACCAGGTCGTCGATCTGCCCCTCGGTGGGCTTGACCACGACCTCGGGGTCGACCAGGCCGGTCGGGCGGATGATCTGCTCCACCACGCCGTCGCCCCGGGACAGTTCGTACGCGCCCGGGGTGGCCGACAGGTAGACGGTCTGCCCGACGCGTTCCTGGAACTCCTCCCATTTCAGCGGGCGGTTGTCCAGCGCTGAGGGCAGCCGGAAGCCGTGGTCGACCAGGGTGCGCTTGCGGGAGGCGTCGCCCTCGTACATGGCGCCGATCTGCGGGACGGTGACATGCGACTCGTCGATGACGAGCAGGAAGTCGTCCGGGAAGTAGTCGAGCAGGGTGTTCGGCGGGGAACCGGGGAGGCGGCCGTCGAAGTGCATTGAGTAGTTCTCCACGCCGGAGCAGGTGCCGATCTGGCGGAGCATCTCGATGTCGTAGGTGGTGCGCATCCGCAGGCGCTGGGCCTCCAGGAGCTTGCCCTGCTTCTCCAGCTCGGCCAGCCGCTCCCCCAGCTCCTTCTCGATGCCGTTGACCGCGCGCTCCATGCGCTCGGGGCCGGCGACGTAGTGGGAGGCGGGGAAGACGTACAGCTGCTGGTCGTCGCTGATGATCTCGCCTGTGAGCGGGTGCAGTGTGGACAGCGCCTCGATCTCGTCGCCGAACATCTCGATACGGACGGCCAGCTCCTCGTAGACCGGGAAGATCTCGATGGTGTCGCCGCGCACACGGAAGGTGCCCCGGGTGAAGGCCGTGTCGTTGCGCGTGTACTGGATCTCGACGAAGCGGCGCAGCAGGTCGTCGCGGTCGATCTCCTCACCGATCTTCAGAGGGACCATGCGGTCCACGTACTCCTGCGGGGTGCCCAGGCCGTAGATGCAGGAGACGGAGGCGACCACGACGACATCACGCCGGGTGAGCAGGGAGTTGGTCGCCGAGTGGCGCAGGCGCTCGACCTCCTCGTTGATCGAGGAGTCCTTCTCGATGTAGGTGTCCGACTGCGGGACGTACGCCTCGGGCTGGTAGTAGTCGTAGTACGAGACGAAGTATTCGACAGCGTTGTTCGGGAGCAGCTCGCGGAACTCGTTGGCCAGCTGGGCCGCCAGCGTCTTGTTCGGCGCCATCACCAGGGTGGGGCGCTGGAGCTTCTCGATCATCCACGCGGTGGTGGCGGACTTGCCGGTGCCGGTCGCGCCGAGCAGTACGACGTCCTTCTCACCGCCCCGCACGCGCTTGGCCAGGTCGGCGATGGCCGTCGGCTGGTCGCCGCTGGGCTGGTAGGGGCTGACGACCTCGATGGGCGCCACCGTGCGTTCGATCTTTGAAACGGGCCGCATGGAACCAACCGTACGACTCCGCACTGACAACGGGCCGGGAGTCAGTGGCGCTGGGGGGTTCGGAAGCCGTGAGCGTCGGCATGGACCGGCTCGCGGACCGGTCGCTGCGACGGTCGAACGCGCTGGTGGGAGGGTACGGCGGCGGCCGGAACGCCCGGCCTGGCCTCTGCAGGGACGGGCCGCGGCGTGCCCTTAACCATCAGCGGATCGAACATCACGACGACGGCCGCGAGGAGCAGGAGCGCGAGCGGTCCGATGAGGACCGGGGCGAGTACGGCGGCGGCCGAGCCCCTGGTGGTGGAGCCGGGGGTGCCGTGGAGGTGGACGGTGAGTCCGGCCATGCCGGTGTAGTGCATGCCGCTGACGGCGAGGCCCATGACCAGACTGGCGCCGATGCTGCCCCGCAGACCCCTCACGTGTCCGGCGGCCCAGAGGGCGACGGTGGCGGCCACCACGGCGATCACGACGGACACGACGACGCCGGCGATGTCATAGATGAACCGTCCGTCGAAGCGCATCCCGGCCATGCCGAGGTAGTGCATCGAGGCGACGCCCAGACCGGTGATCGTGCCGCCGGTGACGAGCGAGGTACCGATGGCGCCCCGGTGGCCGATGATGAAGATCCCGACGCCCACCATGACGATGGCCAGGCCGAGGCTCGCGTAGGTCATCGGCATGTCGAAGCGGATCGGCGTCTCGTCGATGGAGAAGCCCATCATGGCGATGAAGTGCATGGTCCAGATGCCGGAGCCGATCGCGGTAGAGCCCAGGGCCAGCCACGCGGGTCGCCAGGACCGGGTGACCAGCAGGGACCGGGTAGTGCAGCGCAGGCCGAGGGCGCCGCCCAGGCAGGCCATCACATAGCCCACGAGGGGGGTGACGACCCCGTAGCTGAATCCGTCGATCGTGCCTCGCATGCGCGGCTGTCCCTCGCCTTCTCACGTCCCGCGGCAGACGCGGTGCTCCCCCTGCCCAGCACCGCTGTGGCGGTCGGGGCTGACGCCGAGAGTATGGCCGCCACCGGAATGGTCGAATGATTTTCCGACAAAGGAACACGGTTTTACCCCACTTGTGCGCCACCTGTGTGCGGAGTTGGCCTCCGTCGTTCGCCTGGTGGCCGTTCTACGCCAGTTTGTCGTTGACGCTCCGCTGTCACTCTGGTGCTGTTGGTATTCGCCGTACGTGAGGAGTACGCATGCACGCGCACGCAGTCGCCGCCGTGGCCACCGCGGCCCTGGGAGCGACGGTCCTGCTGAGCCCCGTCTCCGACAGCCATCCGGTCCGGGCGGCCCAGCCCATGGTGGTCGCCCACCGAGGAGCCTCCGCGTACGCGCCCGAGAACACGCTGGCCGCCATCGACAAAGCGGCGAGGCTCGGCTTCTCCTGGGTGGAGAACGACGTGCAGCGCACCAGGGACGGCGAGCTGGTCGTCCTCCACGACGACAGCCTGGCGCGCACCACGAACGTCGAGGCCGTGTTCCCCGGCCGGGCGCCCTGGAAGGTGAAGGACTTCACGGCGTCCGAGATCGCCCGGCTGGACGCGGGCAGCTGGTTCTCCTCCGCCTTCGCGGGCGCGCGCGTGCCGACGCTGGAGCGGTACATGCGCCGGGTCGAGCGCAACCACGAGAAGCTGCTGCTCGAGGTCAAGAACCCCGAGCTGTACCCCGGCATCGAGAAGCAGATCATGAAGACCGTGAGCAACGAGGGCTGGCTGGACCCCGCGCACCGGAGCCGCCTGATCGTGCAGAGCTTCAGCGCGGACAGCATCCGCACCGTGCACCGGCTCGAGCCGACGCTTACCACCGGTTACCTGGGGCGTCCGAAGATCGCCGAACTGAGCGGGTACGCCCGGTTCGCGGACCTGGTCAACCCGTCGTACGCGGACCTCTCCGCGAACTACGTCTCGGCCGTGCACGCGCTGAAGGGGCCGCACGGCAAGCCGCTGCGGCTGCTGACCTGGACGGTGAACGACGCGGCCACGGCCCGGAAGGTCAGGGGCTACGGAGTCGACGGGATCATCACCAACAAGCCCGACGTGGTGCGGACGGCGCTGAGCGCCTCCTGAGCCCGGCTGCGGAACCCGTTTGTCAGTGGCGGGCCGTAACGTGGTCGGCATGGACAACCAGGGGCAGGACGGGCAGCGGGTCGTCTGGGCGGTCGTGGACAGCCGCATCGGCCCGCTGATGCTGGCGGCGAGCCGCCAGGGACTGGTCAACGTCGTCTTCCACGCCACCGGTCCGGTGTGCGAGCGCGCCCTGAAGCGGCTGGCGGCGCGGTACGGCACCGCGCCGGTCCAGGAGCCGGGCGCGCCCCTGCTGGCCGAGGCGACAGGTCAGATCGAGGCGTATCTCGCGGGTGAGCGCCATGACTTCGACGTGCCGCTGGACTGGTCGCTGATCTCGGGCTTCAACCGGACGGTGCTGCACGAGCTGGCCGCCGGCGTCCCGTACGGCACGGTGGTCGGTTACGGGGATCTGGCCCGGCGGGTCGGACAGCCGGGCGGGGCGCAGGCGGTGGGCACGGCGATGGGCGCGAATCCGCTGCCGGTCGTCGTGCCGTGTCACCGGGTGGTGGAGAGTGACGGCGGAATCGGTGGTTTCGGGGGCGGGCTGGAGACCAAGCGGCAGCTGCTCGCACTGGAGGGCGTGCTGCCCGAGCCGCTGTTCTGACGACGTCCACCGGCCGTTCCTGGGCGCGGCGTTCGGCCGGGGGTCGCGCCCGCCAGGAATGAGGGGAGGCGACGGACGGGAGGCGGGCGCGTGGTGCTGGAGTTGTCCGAGGAGGTCCGGAAGGCGACGGGCGGCGGGCGGCCGGTGGTGGCCATGGTTTCCACGATCATCGCGCACGGGCTGCCACGCCCGCGCAATCTCCAGGTGGCGCTGGAGCTGGAGGACATGGTGCGGCGCGAGGGAGCCGTGCCCGCGACGCCGAGTCCAGCCAGGCGTTGGCCCGAGCCGCGCTGGCGGCGGCACGCGCGCGTGGGGTGCCGGTCAGTCTGGACCCGGCTTCGGCGGGGCTCCTCGCGCGGTTCGGGGCGGACCGGTTCCTGGAGTTCGCCGGACAGCTCGATGTGCCGCTGCCCAGCCGGGACGAGGCGTGGCTGCTCACGGGGGTGTCCGACTGCGCGGAGGCGGCGGAGCTGAGCGGGCTCGGACCGGTGGTGGTGGCCAAGTCGGGGGCGGAGGGGGCGTTGGCGGCCTGGTCGGGGGCGGTGTGCGCCCGGGTTCCGGCGGTACCGGCCCGAGGCGACGGACAGTACGGGCGCCGGGGACGCGTTCACCGGCGCGTTCCTGACCGCTCTGGTGGCCGGCGCCAGTGCGGAGGTCGCGGCGAAGCGTGACTGCCGGGCCGGGGCGTGAGCGGTGGAACGGGTGGGCGGCCGGCTGCCGCGCCCGGACCACGACGCGCGGGCTCCGCACACACCCGCTCCGCGGATCCCCTGAGGCTCGCGCAGCTCAGACCTTGCGCCTCCACGCCGAGATCATCGGCTCGGCGGCCAGGTCCATGCCGCCCGCGGCGGCGTCGGCCAGGTGGCGGTCCATGTCCTCGTCCGTGGCCGGTCCCGCTTCGACCGGACGGCCCCGGATCTGATGGGCCGTGGCCAGTTCGAGCGCGAGGCACGCCGGTGAGGTGAGCGGGAAGTGCGCGTCAACCTCGACCTGCCGCGGCCCTGCCTCGCGGAGCAGGCGCGGCAGGCGGCGGCCGTAGGAGAGACCGGCGCCGCGCTCGGCGAGGACCCGGCGGAAGCCCTGGCGGAGCCGGGTTGGCGAGCCGCTCCTCCCGCCCCGTGCTCGTCGGGGCAGGCCAGGGGTTGCAGGGCCGGATCGGCGTCCTCGATCAGCAGCCATCCGCCGGGCCGCAGCGCCTCGGCCTAGGACCGCAACGCCAACTCCCAGCCCGGGACATGGACGAGTACGAGCCGGGCGTGTACGAGGTCGAAGCCCTGGCCGGGCGGCCCTTCGACGTCCACGTCGTAGGTGCGGGCCTCCACCGGTGGCCGACCCTTCGTCCACAGGCGGAAACGAAGCGGAATGCGTGTTTTCCACAGGCTTTCCCGAGTTTCCTGACGGACTGGCAGACTGGCCGCGCAGGACACGAAAGGTGTCAGGTGCGGAGATCCAGGCAAGGAGATCCAGATGTCGATGGCGGGGAATCTGCGGAAAGTCACAAAGCTGAGCAAGGTCGGCGGCCTGCGCAAGGTGGCCGGTCTGGCCCGGCGCCGGCCGCGTGTGGACCTGAGCCACCCGGCCCGGTCGCCGCTGGGTTCCTCGGTCGTGAACTGCGTGACGTATCAGGACGGCATACGCGTGCCGGGCTCCGCCGATCTGGTGGACGCTGTGAAGACGGTCCGCAATACCGGCGACGGCTTCGTCTGGCTTGGTCTGCACGAGCCGACCACCGAGGAGTTCGCCGATGTCGCCGACCTGTTCGACCTGCATCCGCTGGCGGTGGAGGACGCGGTGGAGGCCCACCAGCGCCCCAAGCTGGAGCGGTACGGCGACACGCTCTTCGCGGTGCTGAAGACGGTCTGTTACGTAGAGCACGAGAAGCTGACGGCGACGAGCGAGGTGGTGAACACCGGCGAGATCATGGTGTTCGTCGGCGAGGACTTCGTCATCACCGTGCGGCACGGTCATCACGGTTCGCTGGGCCCGCTGCGCGAGGAGCTGGAGTCGCGTCCGCGTCAGCTGGCCAAGGGCCCTTCCGCGGTGCTGCACGCCATCGCGGACCATGTGGTGGACGAGTACCTGAACGTCACGGACGCGGTGCAGGGCGATGTCGAACAGGTCGAGACGGATGTGTTCTCGGAGGAGGGCGCGCGTGCCGACCCGGGGCGGATCTACCAGCTGAAGCGCGAACTGCTCGAACTGAAACGGGCCGCGGTGCCGCTGGTGCGCCCTGTGGAGGATCTGGCCACCCGGCCGATGAAGGTGGTCGACCCGGAGATACAGGCCTACTTCCGGGACGTGATGGACCATCTGATACGGGCCAAGGACCAGATCGCCGCGTTCGACGAGCTGCTCAACTCCATCCTGCAGGCACACCTCGCGCAGGTGACGGTCGCGCAGAACGAGGACATGCGGAAGATCACGGCCTGGGCCGCGATCGTCGCGGTACCGACGATGGTCTGCGGTGTCTACGGCATGAACTTCGAGTACATGCCCGAGGCGCACTGGCACTACGGCTATCCGCTCATCATGGGGATCACCGCGCTGGCCTGTTACGCGCTCTGGCGGGGCTTCCGGCGCAACGGCTGGTTCTGACACTCCGGCCGGCCAGGGCTCGGTGGCGGAAGCGCGGTCCACAGAGCCTCGACAGCGGGGTCAGCCGTTCCAGGCGGGGTGCCGTGGGTCGTCGGCGCGCACGAGGACGTCGGCCGTGGTGGCGGGGTCGGTCTCCGTCTCGTAGCGGGCGAAGGCGGCGAGCGTCCAGTGGTCGGCGCCGGGGGTACGGCGGCGCAGGGCACCGGGTGACAGGAGGATGTGGACGGCCAGGTCGAAGGGGAACCAGTGCCGTAGAAGAAGGGGGCCGTGGAGCAGCAGTACCCCGCCGGGCGGGAGCTGGACGTAGGAGCTGCGGGTGGCGCGGTCGGTGACCGGGTCCCACAGGTCGGGCAGCACCCGGCCGTCGCCTCCGGCGTCCAGAGGCCCGAGGACCTCGCGCCACAGCGCGCCGGTGTCGAACCAGCCGCTGAAGTACGACTCCTCGTCCCGTCGGCCGTGTTCCAGGCGTAGTGAGGCGGGGCGCAGGAAGTCATCGGCGCCGACTACCAGCGAGGGACGTCCGCGTACCCGGAGTGCCTCGGCGAGCAGGACGGCGAGGTCTCCCGGGCGGGCGGCGGCCGCCCCGTCGAGGCCCACGCGCGGCCAGGGACCGCCGTCGGCGGGCTCCAGCGCGAGAATCCGGTCGGCGAGCCGTTCGGCCAGCCGCTCCCACGTGATCGCTTCGAGTCGCACAGGCCCATGATGCCGGGAAGCCCCGTGCTGCCGAGAAGCGGGAGGAGGAAGGAGAGAAGGGGAGAGACGGGAGGAAGGCGAGAGGACGAGCCCGGTCCCGTGCGGGAGGGCGGGCCGGTGGCGGGTAAGGAACCGCCTATGGCACGTCCCGCGAGCGCACGCCGTTCCGTGGACCCACGCTCCCCCGCTCCGCCGGATGCCGGGGGCGGTCCGGTGGTGATCCAGCCGCAGCGGCACAAGCGCTGTGCGGCCTGCCGGCGGGGCCCGCTGGGGTTGCTGGTGCTGGAGGACGGGGTGCCGCGCTGCCTGGACTGCGCGGACCTGGGGCACCTGGTGTTCCTGCCGCGTGGGGATGCCGCGCTGACCCGCAGGGCGCGGGAGGAGAGCACGCTGTCGGCGGTGGTCGTGCGGTTCGCGCGGCGTCGCGGGCGGTACGAGCGTCAGGGCCTGCTGGTGGAGGGGGCCGCGCTGGCGCGGGCGGAGGAACGGTGCCTGGCCGACGCGGAGGTCCGGCAGCGGAGGCGGGCGCGGGACGCGCGCCGCAGGGGGGAGGCGGACCAGCGCTTCGTCGCGGAGTTCGCGGCGGAGATCGGGAGGCTGTTCCCCGGCTGTCCGGCCGGCCGGGCGCGGGCGGTCGCCGAGCACGCGGGCCTTCGGGGCAGCGGGCGGGTCGGGCGCAGCGCGGCGGGGCAGGCGCTGTCGGAGGCGGCGGTGACCTCGGCGGTGGTGGCGTCCGTACGGCACCTGGACACGCCGTACGACGAGCTGCTGATGAGCGGGGTGCCCAGGCGCGAGGCGCGCGGCCGGATCGCCGGAGCCGTGCGGGGAGTGCTGCGGGAGTGGCGGGAGCCGGTGGCGCGGGAGGTGATGGAACCGGGACGGGAGCAGGGAGAGGAGTGACAGGAGTGGCACGAGGGAACAGTGGTTCGCGGGCGCGGGCCGGTGGACCGTGGGGTGCGGAAAGGTGCTGTCCGCCGCCCTGCGCGGGGGTCGGTGGCGACGTATCGTGGCCGGAAGAACACCGGGACGGGGTCGCGCCCGTGCCGGGCGACCGCCGAATGCCCCCACCCGAGACCGCACCGCCGCACGGCTCGTGGGACCCCCGGCGCCACCCGTACCCGGTACCCGTCCGCGAGGAAGACGCCCATGGCCGATCCCAAAGGGTTCATGAGCACGTCGCGCCAGGAGTGGCCGCGGCGGCCTGTGATGGAGCGGGTCCGGGACTGGGACGAGGTCTATGTCCCCGGGGCGCTGCTGCCCATCGTCAGCGCGCAGGCGAACCGGTGCATGGACTGCGGAGTCCCCTTCTGCCACGAGGCATGCCCGCTGGGGAACCTGATCCCCGAGTGGAACGACCTGGTTGCCCGGTCGGACTGGCGGGTGGCGAGCGAACGTCTGCACGCCACGAACAACTTCCCGGAGTTCACCGGCAGGCTGTGCCCGGCGCCGTGCGAGGCGGGGTGTGTGCTGGCCATCAACCAGCCCGCCGTCACGATCAAGAACGTCGAGTGGGCGATCGCCGAGCGGGCCTGGGAGGAGCACTTCGTGCCGCCCCGGCCCCCGGACCGGCTGTCCGGGAAGACGGTCGCGGTGATCGGTTCGGGGCCGACCGGGCTCGCCGCCGCGCAGCAGCTCACGCGGGCGGGGCACACCGTCGCGGTGTACGAGAAGGACGACCGGATCGGGGGGCTGATGCGGTACGGCATCCCCGAGTTCAAGATGGAGAAGCGCGCTCTGGACCGGCGGCTGGAGCAGTTGCGGGCGGAGGGGACACGGTTCCGTACGTCGGTGGCGGTCGGGCGGGACGTGCCGGCGCCGGAGCTGCGGTCCAGGTACGACGCTGTGGTGATCGCCACCGGCGCCACGGCGTGGCGGGAACTGGACGTGCCGGGGCGGGAGTTGGCCGGGGTGGTGCAGGCGATGGAGTATCTGCCGCCGGCCAACCGGGTGTGCGCGGGCGACCTGGAGGTCAGTCCCTTCTCGGCGGCGGGGCGGCACGTGGTGATCGTGGGGGGTGGTGACACCGGGGCCGACTGTCTGGGGACGGCGGTGCGCGAGGGTGCCGCGTCCGTGACCCAGCTGGACATCTACGCCCGGCCGGGCGAGGCGCGGGACGCGGAGGCGGAGCCGTGGCCGACGTACCCGAAGCTCTACCGTCTCTCCGGCGCGCACGAGGAGGCGGGTGAGCTGCGGACCGCTCCTGCGGCGGACGCGGACGCCCGGCTGTTCGCGGCCTCCACGCTCCGGTTCACCGGGGACGAGCGGGGGCGGGTGAAGGAGCTGCATGTGGTGGAGGTGGACGAGCAGCGGCGGCCGGTGGCGGGCAGCGACCGT
Organism: Streptomyces sp. NPDC058459; assembly: GCF_042721685.1. Taxonomy (NCBI): domain Bacteria; kingdom Bacillati; phylum Actinomycetota; class Actinomycetes; order Kitasatosporales; family Streptomycetaceae; genus Streptomyces; species Streptomyces sp. NPDC058459. The sequence continues at coordinate 98,746 of NZ_JBHXLV010000001.1, forward strand.
ACGCTCCCCGCCGACCTGGTGCTGCTGGCGCTCGGTTTCACCGGCCCGGACCGCGCGGACGGGCTCATCGACCAGCTGGGGCTGGTGACGGAAGTGCGCGGCACGATCGCGCGGGACGGGGACTTCGCCACGAACGTGCCGGGCGTGTTCGCCGCCGGGGATGCCGCGCGCGGGCAGTCGCTCGTGGTGTGGGCGATCGCGGAGGGCCGGGCGGTGGCGGCGGCCGTGGACCGCTATCTGATGGGCCGGTCGTGGTTGCAGGCGCCGATCTCGCCGTACGACCGGCCGATGGCCGTGTAGCCATCGGCCGGAGCGGAAAAGAGCCGGAGCCGAGAAGAAGAGGAGGGTGACGAAGGGGGGCGGGCAAGGGTGGTGCGCATGGGTCAGAAACAGTGACAGCGGTTCAGGACAGCAGGAAGTCCGCCTCTCCCGCCTTCGCGCCCGTGATGAAGGCGGTCATCTCGGCGGTGGTGTATATCAGCGCGGGGCCGTCCGGGTCGGTGGACTGGCGCAGGGCGATACGGCCGTCGGCCAGTTTCATGGCCTCCAGGCAGTTGCCGCCGTTGCCGCCGCTCCAGGGCTTGTGCCAGCCCACGGCGCCCAGCTCCCGCGCGGGCATGCCGTTGTAGACGCGGCGGCGCGGATTGACGCTCTCCATTACAGCTCCTTGCGGAGGTCCCACAGGATCTCCTTCGTGCGTTGTGCGGTTGCGGCCTGCGCCGCCATGCGGTCCATGACCTCCAGGTGGGTCGCCACCTCGGAGCGCGCGTCGAGGTAGACGGCGCCGGTCAGGTACTCGGTGTAGACCATGTCGGGGAGTTCGGGCATGGCGAACCGGAACAGTACGAAGGGGCCGTACGTGCCCGGATGCGGCCCGTTGGCGAACGGGGCGACCTGGAGCGTGACGCCGGGCAGCGACGCGGCTTCCAGGAGTCTGTCGAGCTGGGCGCGCATCACCTCGGGTCCGCCGACCGGGCGGCGCAGGGCGGTCTCGTCCATCACCGTCCAGAATCGGGGCGCGTCGGGCCGGGTGAGCAGTTCCTGGCGGCGCATGCGCAGGTCGACGTGGCGTTCGATGTCGTCGGGGCTGGTCTGGCCGATGGCGCCGGATCTGAGCACCCCGCGCGCGTACTCCTCGGTCTGGAGCAGTCCGGGGACGAAGTGCGGCTCGTAGGAGCGGATGAGCGCGGCGGCGCCCTCCAGGCTGACGTACATGGAGAACCAGCCCGGCAGGATGTCGTGGAACCGCTGCCACCAGCCTGGTCTGTTGGCCTCCTCGGCCAGTTGGACGAAAAGTTCGGCCTCGTCGTCCGGAACGCCGTAGGACCTCAGGAGGAGTTGGAGGTACGGGATCTTGAGGGAGACCTCGGCCATCTCCATGCGGCGCACGGTGGCGGGGGCGACGCGAAGGACGCGGGCGGCCTCCTCGCGCTTGAGCCCGGCGCGTTCCCGCAGGTCCAGCAGGCGGCGGCCGAGGACCACCTGACCCACGGTCGGCGCGGACCGCGGTTCGCTCACGTTGCCACCTCCGGGGGGAGACGTACCGGTTGCCTGGACGGGATTCCCGGTGGAGGCACCCCGACAGCCCTGCGGCGCCGATCGAAGACGCATTCGAAGATCCGGGCGGATCGACGACGGTCCCAATTGGCGCCGCGCGAGGTGCTGTTGCGAGCAGTGTGCCATGGCCGTTCACACCGTCATACAGCACTCTGCACTTTTCAGAGTGACACTTGCCAAGTGTTCGCGGCGGGGAGATAGTGGCAAGCGTGATTCCGTCCGCGCCCTTAGGAACAGACTCCGCCGCAGACCGTTCCCGTCTCGGCGTCGCAACGGCCCCGGCAGCGGCCCCCGCCGGGGCCGACCACCGGTTCCGCTTCGAGCTGGCCGCGCATCCGGGCTCTCCGGCCCAGGCCAGACGTCTGGCGCGGGCCCGGCTGACCGGCTGGTCGGTATGCGCGGACACCTGCGACAGCGCGGTCCTGGTCATGTCCGAGCTGGTCACCAACGCCATCGTGCACACCGCGAGCAGTCGTGTGGTGTGCGAACTGCGCGACCACGACGGTCTGGTGCGTATCGCCGTACGCGACGAGGGGTGCGCGCCCGGCGAGCCCCACCCCGCGCAGCGGCGGCCCGACGAGGAGCACGGGAGGGGGTTGCTTCTCGTCGCCGCCCTGTGCCGGGCCTGGGGTGCCCAGGAGGACGGGCCCGGCCTGCTGGTCTGGGCCGAGCTGGAGCGGGGCCCCGCGACGGACGGGCACACCGGCGCCGAGCCACGCCACGACCTCGGCTGGGGCACGCGCGGCGAGCCGCACCCGGTCCGCGCCCCCGGCGAGGACGAACGCGCCGACACCGCTCGTCACGCGCGGGTACCGGAGCAGCTCACCCGTGCCACCGCGCGGCACGACACCGGGAGCCGGTCGTGACCGGCGCCGCCGGGCAGCCGCTCGGCCTGGACACCCTGGTACGCCTCGGACGCGGCCGCCCCGCCCCCGGGCGGGCCCCGGGACCGCCGGTGCCCGAGGGGATGACCGCCCCGCTCGGCTGCGACGCCGTGGCCATGCCCGACCGCCTGGCGGCGCTGATCGTCCCCCGGCTGCCCCGGGTGGGCTGCGTGTACGCCGAGGGCGGGCGCTGGTGGTGGCTCGTTCCGGCGGACTCCGACTACGCCCTCCCCTGGCCCGCCCCCGCCGAGTACGCCGCCGGCGCCCCCGTCCCGGGCAACGCCCGTCTGCTGCGCCGCCCCGCGGGCACGATCCCCTACACCCCGCCGATCCCGCTGTATCTGGCCCTGTGCCGGGTCACGGGCACGACCCCGGACTGGTCCCGGCCCGTATCCGCCTGACGGCCCCCGCTTCGGGCCGCCCCCCGCGCACCCCCGTACGCCCCCGTAACCCCCGCTCGCGCTCTGCCTGTTCCGGGCGCCCGCGGGGATAGTGGCCGTTCGGTCACGGCGAGGGGAGGTTCGCGGTGCGGCAGCGACGGGGGCAGGACGGGCCCGCGGTACAGGACGAGGCGGGCGGGCCGGAGTTGTCGGAGTCGGAGCGGTTGCTGTTCGGCGGCCCGCTCCGGTACGACATGGGGTGGAACGAGCACGCCGAAGCCTTCCTGGAGCTGAGTTTCCGGTCGATGGTGCGGCGGCTTCCGGGCATGCTGGCGTCCAGTCTGCGGCTGGCCCGGCAGGCGGACCCGGGGGCCGCGCGGACCGTGCTGGCGGCCGAGGTGGGCCGGGGTCTGGCCCAGGCGGTGAGCCTGCTGGCGGTGAACAGCGCGCTCGGCAGCCTGCTCACCGGCCCGGACATCGGGCACCGGCTGCGCGCCGCCGTACCCGCCCTCGCGGTGATGGCCGCGATGATGCTGGTGGCGGCGCTGCTGCGGGCCGCCTCCACCTACGCCACCGGGCGCCTGGAGCCCAAGGTGGAGCGGGTGGCGACCGAGCTGTATCTGGAGCGGGCGGCCGATGTGGAGCTGGCCGCGATCGAGGACCACGCCTTCCACAAGCTGCTGGACACCGCGCAGTACGGCGCCCGCTCGGCACGCCACATGATCTCCTACAGCGCGCGGGTGATCAACGCGCTGATCTCACTGGTCGCGGCCGCCGGTGTGCTGACCGTGCTGCACCCCGCGCTGCTGCCGCTGCTGGTCACCATGACGCTGCCCAGCGCCTGGAGCGCCCTGACCAACGCGCGGCGGCGCTACGAGTCGTTCCACACCTGGGTGCAGCATGTGCGGGCCGGGCAGCTGATCGGCAGTCTGCTGACCGAGCCGGGGGCTGCGCCGGAGATCCGGGTGCACGGGGTCGGCCCGTTCCTGCTGCGGCACTACCGGGCGATGTCGGAGACGGCGGAGGCGGAGCAGGCCCGGCTGTCCCGGCTGGCGGCCCGCACGGGCCTGGCGGCGGCCGCGTGGACGGGGCTGGCGACGCTCGCCACCTACGCCACCCTGGGCGGCCTGCTGCTGGCGGGGGCGATGGCGCTGTCGGTGGCGGGTACCGCGGTCATCGCCATCCGTACCGGGTCGGGGAGCCTGGACACGCTGGTGCTGGAGGTCAACCAGCTGCACGAGGAGGCGCTGTTCGTCGGGGATCTGCAACGGCTGTACGTGGAGGCGGCCGAGCGGGCGATCCCGGTGGGCGGTGAGGAGTTGCCGGAGGAGCCGAAGGAGATCCGTTTCGAGGACGTCACGTTCAGCTACCCGGGCGAGTCGGCGCGGCCCGCACTGGACGGGGTCAGCCTCAGCCTCCCCATGGGCCGGATCATCGCGCTGGTCGGGGAGAACGGCTCGGGCAAGACGACCCTGGTCAAGCTGCTCGCGGGCCTGTACGCGCCGGACCGGGGGCGGGTGCTGTGGGACGGGGTCGACGCGGCACGGGCCGACCGGCGGCTGCTGGCCGAACGGGTCGCGATGGTGGCGCAGGACTTCAAACGGTGGCCGTTCACCGCGCGGGTGAACGTGGCGGTGGGCCGTTCCTCCGTGCCGCTGGCCGAGGAGCGGCTGGCGGCGGCGGTCACGGAGGCCGGTGCCGAGGAGGTGGTCGCGGGCCTGCCACGCGGCCTGGACACCCTGCTGGCCCGGAACTTCACCGGCGGCCACGAGCTGTCCGGGGGCCAGTGGCAGCGGCTCGGGATCGCACGGGCCGCCTACCGGCGCGGCGACATCCTGATCGTCGACGAGCCGACGGCGGCCCTGGACGCGCGGGCCGAGCTGGCGGTGTTCGAGAAGATCCGCGCGCTGGCGGCCGGCGGGCAGACCGTCGTACTGATCACGCACCGGCTCGCCTCGGTCCGGCACGCCGATCTGGTGCATGTGCTGGAGCGGGGCCGGCTGGTGGAATCCGGCGCCCCGGACGAGCTGCTCGCCCGGGGCGGGGTCTACGCGGAGCTGTACGCCCTCCAGGCCGGACAGTTCACGGCCGCCGTCCCGGCGCCGAAGCGCGGCTGAGTCCGCTCATGTCCACGCTTCGGTCCACGCCGCCGGCGCCGCGCAGGATCACCAGGAAGGTGTCGCTCGCCAGATCCATCACGACCTCGGCGGGTACGCCTTCCTGCCGTCGCGCCTGCGCGAACTCCTCCGCGGGCCATGAGCCGCGCGGGCCGCCTGCGGGAAAGCGTTCGAGCACGGTCCGCCCGATCACCGTCTCGCACCTCCAGTCATGCGTCGTGCTTACCGAAGTCAACGCGCTGGAGGGGGTGTTCGCCTCGCCCGGTGACGGGACTGAGACATGGCCGACACCGGTTCACAGCCGAACGTGGGTCTCCGCTCAGTGCTCGTACTCGTCGTGCAGGCGGAGCCGGTCGCTGCCGTGCGGGTGGCGGCCGAACGCGGTGAGGTCGAGCAGCCCGGAGAGGGTGCCGAGGCCGTCGAGGGCGTCGTCGTACACCGAGTAGGTGTGGAAGACCCGGTCGCCGTCGCGCAGGAAGCTGCTCAGGCCGGGGCGTTCGGCGGGGGCGCCGTCGCGGTCGAAGGTGGCCTCGAAGTCGCGGTTGAAGTCGCTGTGGCAGGAGGAATACCACGGCACGGTCCAGCCCATCCGCGCCTTGAAGGGCAGCAGGCGGGTGAACGGCGCGAGCGAGACGGCCGCGAAGGCGGTGTCGCGGGCCCGGAGGTGGGAGAGGTGGCCGAGCTGGTCGAGGAAGGCGGCGCAGCAGGGGCAGCCGGCTTCCTGCTCCGGGGCGAACATGAAGTGGTGGACGACGAGTTGGGCGCGGTCGCCGAAAAGGTCGAGCAGGGTGGCCTTGCCGTCGCCGCCCTCGAAGACGTATTCCGTGGGGACCTCCACCATGGGCAGCCGTCGCCGCTCGGCGTCGAGCGCGGCCCGCGCCCGCTCGACCGCCTCCTCCTTGCGCCGTAACTCCTCGCGCGCCGCCCGCCACCGCTCGCGCGTGACGATCTCCGGAAGTGACATGGGCCCTCCTGTCCTACGGTCTGTTCCGGGTGCTGACCGTGGAAAGACGCACAACTCATCGCCGCACGACGGATTTTCTCCGCCGGACGGCGAGCGGTTACGCGGCCGTGCGCAGCCCGGCCCAGTCCCGGCCCCCGGCCTCCAGTTCCCGCAGCGCGGACCGGAGGCGGCCGGTGTGCCGTGGGGTGAGGCGGCCGGTGTCGTCCAGGTGGACGGCGCAGGCGGTGGTGGTGTCGACGAGCATCGCGCCGGTCGCGGCGAGGACGCCCTCGGCGGTGAGTCCGGCGAGGACCCCGGCGAGGAGCAGCGGTCCGGCGGCGAGGGCGCCCCGGACCACCGCGCTCCACGGCACGGGGCCGCGCTGGGCGCGGAAGGCATGGGCGAGCCACAGCGGAAGTGACCGGACGGCGGGGCGCGACACGGGGCTCCTTCTCGTACGAGGGCGGGGGCCCTCGGACGACGGTGCCCGAGTGGTGGGGTCCCTCCAGGGTAGGGCGTGGCGCGGCGGTGGCTGCGACGCCCGGATTTCGGGGAGGTGAAAGATGCCGGGTCAGGGCTGTGGGGGCGTGAGCAGGATCTCCTCCGCCTCGGTTACCGCGCGCACCAGGGTGCCGGGGGTGAGGGCGCCGGTCACCTGGTCGATGGCGCGCAGTCCGGCACGTTCCAGCAGTCGTTTCTCGTTCGCCCCGGCGTTGAACACCCCGCCGCCCCAGCCGCCGACCTAGGAGACCTCGCCCTCCCAGCCGAGGGCGCGCAGGCCGGCGGGGTCGAAGCCGCCCCGGTAGTACACGGCGAGGTCCCAGTCGCTGTCCCCGGTGTGCGTGCCCTGGGCCCGTGATCCGCCGAGCGCGACGGCCCGGACGGTGGGCAGCCCGGCGAGGTGGTCGGCGGTGGCGGAGAGGAAGTCGGCGTCGGAGAGGGCGGGCACGGCTGCTCCTTGGAGAGGCTGTCGCCGGAAGCGTACGGCGTGCCGGGCGTTAATCGGGTGCGCGGGTGGCGCCAGGCGCCGATGATGGGCGGTCGTCCGCCCGCGCTTCGAGGGAGCCGCCATGAGCCGCCGTTTCACCGTGCCCGGTCTCTGTCCGGGAGGCGGGGAGGTGACGGTCCTGCTGCGCCGGGCGGCACCGGCGGACGCCCGCGCCACGGCCGACGTCTGGCTGCGGTCCTTCGCCGCCGCGCTGCCCGGCGTCGTCCGGCCGCGCTCGGACGACGAGGTCCGCGCCCACATCCGGGACGTGGTCGTGCCGCTGCGCGAGACCTGGGTGGCCGAGGCGGAGGACGGCGCGATCGTCGGCATGATGGTTCTGGACGGGGGCCTGCTGTCCCAGCTCTACCTGGACCCCGCGCACCGTGGACGCGGCCTCGATGACCGGTTCGTCGCGCTGGCCAAGGAGCGCGTGCCGGGCGGGCTGACGCTGTGGACGTTCCAGGTGAACGAGCCCGCGCACCGCTTCTACGAGCGCCACGGCTTCGTCGCCGTCGAGCGCACCGACGGCAGCGGCAACGAGGAGGGCGAGCCGGACGTGCGGTACGTGTGGCGGCCCTGAGCGGTCGCGACCCCTCAGCGGTCAGAGCAGGCCCGCCGTCCGCGCCGCCGCTCCCAGGGTCTCGCGGAGCATCCGCGGGGTGAGGCGGCCGGTGAAGGTGTTGCGCTGGCTGACGTGGAAGCAGCCGTAGAGGCCGAGGCCGCCTTCGAGAGCCACGTGGGTGCCGTGGGCGAAGGCGGGGCGGGGCCGGGGTACGGTCCAGCCGGCCTCGGTGAGCGCGGGCAGCGCCGCCTGCCAGCCGAAGGCACCGAGCACGACGACGGCTCGGAGCGTCGGCCGGAGCAGCTTCAGCTCCTGCACCAGCCAGGGCCGGCAGGTGTCCCGCTCACCGGGCGTCGGCTTGTTGGCGGGCGGCGCGCAGTGCACGGGCGCGGTGACCCGGACGCCGTACAGTTCCAGCCCGTCGTCGCGGGCGACCGAGGCCGGCTGGGAGGCGAGGCCCAGGTCGTGGAGGGCCTGGTAGAGCACGTCGCCGGAGCGGTCGCCGGTGAACATACGGCCGGTGCGGTTGCCGCCGTGTGCGGCGGGGGCCAGCCCGATGATCGCCAGGCGGGCGTCGGCCGGTCCGAAGCCGGGCACCGGGCGCCCCCAGTACGTCCGGTCGGCGAACGCGGCCCGCTTGGTACGCGCCACCTCCTCACGCCACTCCACCAGGCGCGGGCAGGCCCGGCACTCGGTGAGGCGCCGGTCCAGCCGGGCGAGGGCACGACTGTCGTCCATGTCCCTCACGGTAGACCGGCCCGGCCAGGCGAACCGCAGGTCCCAGCTGGTCGTAGCCCACCTCGGCGAGGGCGACAGCACTCATGTCGACGCCGGTGGTCGGCACCCAGAGGTTCATCCAGCCGCTCGACGCCTGCCAGGCGGTGACGACGACCGCGCGGGACACCCCGGCTGAGTCGGCGAGCGGGGCGAGGACCGGCACGGCGAGCGTGGCCTGACCCGAGTTGCAGGGGATCAGGAAGACCAGCGGCAGGACACGTCGCGCCCCCCTCGTTCCCGGCCGACCTCGGCAACCGCCTCCGGTGCCTGGAGGCCGGCCGCATCCGGGGTGGGGCGTAGGGGTGGTGGGAGAACGGGTCCCGGCCGGGGGCGGGCGGGCGTTAGGGTCGGCAACATGGCACTCGCTTCACAGGACGCGGACAGCGACGGCACCGGCGGCTCCGGCGCCCCGCAAAACGCGGACAGCACCGGAACCCGTGGCTCCAACTCCCCGCAGGACGCGGACAGCCCCGGCACCCGCGATTCCGCCGCTCCGCGGGTGCCGGTGCCCGACCCTGGCACCGCCGCCGCGGTGGCTGCCGCCGAGGCCGCCGGGCTCGCCGCCGGGGAGACGGTGCGGATCGACAGCTGGGTCTGGGCCGTGCGCCTGGTCAAGACGCGTTCCCTGGGCGCCACCGCGTGCCGGGGCGGCCATGTCCATGTGAACGGCGAGCGGGTGAAGCCCGCGTACTCCGTGCGGGTGGGCGACGAGGTACGGCTGCGGCACGAGGGCCGGGAGCGCGTCGTGATCGTCAAGCGGCTGATCCGCAAGCGCGTCGGTGCCCCTGTGGCGGCGCAGTGCTACATCGACAACTCACCCCCTCCGCCGCCCCGCGAGGCGGTGGCCCCCGTCGGCATCCGCGACCGGGGCGCCGGCCGCCCCACCAAGCGGGACCGCCGCGAGCTGGAGCGCCTGCGCGGCCTGGGCACCCCTGACACCCCCGCTGGCCCCGACGCCCCCGACCCCGGCAGGCGCCGCCCGGCCCACTGAGCCACCGGTGTCAGCCGGACACCCGCCCGCACCTTCCCGCTCGCTCCGCTCAGCTCGTGGGCACCGCCCTCACCCAGGTCGTCCCGTCCTCGGTCAGTCAGGCGTCCACTCGCAGCCCCGCGTCCTCCAGCGCGGCTTCGAACTGCTCCCTTGACCGCCCCGGGGCCCGTGCCCTGATGTCCGTCACGCATCTCGACTGTCATGGCAGGAAAACGGACGATCTTCGCTCGCCTGTTCCCGTCCGACCGCGAACCACTCGTTCGAGTCAATCCATCAGCCTGCGGGAACCCGGAGTATCTCGCAGGAGAGGACAGGAGAGGACAGGAGAGGACAGGAGAGGAAAGGTGAGCTGATGCGTACCGGCAGTGAACCGGCGACCGCGCGCAGTGCGCTGCGGGCTCGGTTGTGGCTCAGCGTGTGGGGGTTCGCCTGGACCGTTTTCGGCACGGTGGCCTTCGCCCTCGTCGGACGGACCGGCTGGGCGGTGGCGTGTGCCTTGCTGTGGCTGGTGGTCACGGTCGACCTGATCCAGGTCATCCGCCATATGCGGCAGGGCCCGCACTACCAGCCGGGGCGCGACGTACCCCCGTACGAGCCGGTGCACGACGCGCCCCCGGTTCGACCCCGGCGGCGAGGTTTCCCGCGCCTGCCGGCGCCCCGGCACCATCACCCCTGAGGGACAGGGCTCAGGAGTCGAAGCGGGCAGCCCGCAGATACTCCGGGTTGGGATCGAGCGCGGCGGCCAGCCGGAAGTGGCGTCTGGCCTGACCGGCCCGGCCCTGGCGCTCATAGGTGCGGCCCAGCGCGAAGTGGGCGAAGGCGTTGTCCGGCTCGCGCTCCAGCACCACCGTGAATTCGAGCTCGGCGGGCCGCAGTTGCGCGGCGGCGAAGAACGCGCGGGCCCGCAGCAGCCGGGCGGCGGTGTTCTCGGGGTGGGCGGCGATCACTTCGTCGAGCAGCTTCACCGCGCCTCTGGGGTCCCGCGCGTCGAGCAGGTGCTCGGCGGCGCGGAAGTCGATGACATCCGTCTCCGGAGTACGTCCGGCGGAACCACTGATCTCGGGCACGGCGAAGTCCTTCCCTCACTCCGTCGTTTCAACGCCTCGGAGCGGAACGGCTATTCCGTGCCACCGCTCCGCGTGGCCGCGAGTCGCGTCAGCTCGGCCCAGACCTCCGCCACCCGCTGCCGCAGCGCGTCCAGCGGCACGTCGTTGTCGATCACGATGTCGGCGATCTCCCGGCGCTGCTCGCGGCTCGCCTGGGCGGCCATCCGGGCGCGGGCGTCGTCGTCCGTCATCCCGCGCAGCCGGACCAGCCGGTCGAGCTGGGTCTCGGGGCTCGCGTCCACGACGACGACGAGGTCGTACAGCGGCGCCAGGCCGTTCTCGGTGAGGAGCGGGACATCGTGGAGGACCACGGCGTCGGCGCCGGCGGCGCTCTCCAGCTCGCGGGACCGGTCACGCACCAGGGGGTGCACGATCGAGTTGAGGACGGCCAGTCTCTCGGGGTCCGCGAAGACGATGGAGCCGAGGCGGGGCCGGTCCAGCGCGCCGTCCTCGCCGAGGATCTCCGGTCCGAACGCCTCCACCACGGCCGCGAGACCCGGTGTGCCCGGCGCGACGACCTCCCGCGCGATCCGGTCCGCGTCGATCAGCACGGCCCCGTGCTCCACGAGCAGCCGTGACACCTCGCTCTTGCCGGCCCCGATGCCGCCGGTCAGCCCCACTTTCACCATGCCGGGAGCCTAGACCCTGCCCCCTGCGGACCTACGCCTCGCCCTCCCGCTCCGCGAGGAAGCGCTCGAACTCGCGGCCGATCTCGTCGGCGGAGGGGATCTCCACCGGCTCGGCGAGCATGTTGCCGCGCGTCTCCGCCCCGGCCGCCGCGTCGTACTGGTGCTCAAGGCCCTGGATGAGCGCGGTCAGTTCCTCGTCGCCCTCGCGGATCTGCCGGTCGATCTCCGTCTGTGTCCGGTGGGCCTCGGTGCGCAGGCCGTGGGCGACGCCGGGCAGCACGAGGCCGGTGGCGGCGGTGACCGCCTCCAGCACGGTCAGTGCCGCGTCCGGGTAGGCGGACCGGGCGAGGTAGTGCGGGACGTGCGCGGCGACACCGAGGACGTCGTGCCCGGCCTCGGCGAGCCGGTACTCCAGCAGCGCGGCGGCGCTGCCCGGCACCTGGGCCTCCTCGAAGGGGCTGCGGTGGCCGGGGACCAGGTCGGTGCGGTTGCCGTGCGGGGTGAGCCCCACGGGACGGGTGTGCGGCACGCCCATCGGGATGCCGTGGAAGTTGACGGACAGCCGGACGCCGAGCCGCTCGACGATCTGCTGGACGGCGAGCGCGAACCGCTCCCACTCCACGTCCGGTTCGGGTCCGGACAGCACGAGGAAGGGGGCGCCGGTGGCGTCCTGGACGAGGCGGACCTCGATGGCCGGCACCTCGTAGCCGGTCCAGCTGTCCTTCTGGAAGGTCAGCAGCGGACGGCGGGCCCGGTAGTCGACCAGCCGGTCGTGGTCGAAGCGGGCCACGACCTGGTGCGGCAGCGCTTCGAGAACGCGCTCGACGATCTGGCCGCCCGTCTCCCCCGCGTCGATGTATCCGTCGAAGTGGTAGAGCATGACCAGCCCGGCCGACTCTTGGGCCAGCGCCATGTCGACCACGGCCAGCCCCTTCGGCTCCCATGCGAACAAATCCTGCGGATCAACCACGATGACCGCCCCTCCTAGTGTCCAGTTCTCCCAACACCAGGCGGCCCGCCCGCATTCCCAAGATCGCCGAACAGGGCTGAGCATCGGCTCCCTCAGGGGCGCGGGGACCGCGCGCTCGACCCCCGCGAGCCGCCACCTGACAACGCACCGGAAACGCCTGAGGGACCCGCACCCCGAAGGGTACGAGTCCCTCAGCCATGACTACCGGCTGAACCTCAGCGGTGAGCGATCAGCTCTGGCCGCCCGCCAGCTTCTCGCGCAGCGCGGCAAGCGCCTCGTCCGAAGCCAGGGCACCGGAGGTGTCCGCACCCTCGGAGGAGTACGAGCCGCCACCCGAAGCGGCCGGAGCCGCACCCGGGGTGTCGACGCCCTCGGCAGCGGCCTTCTCGTCCGCCTCGCGGGACTTGATGACCTGGGCCTGGTGCTGCTCGAAGCGCTGCTGCGCCTCGGCGTACTGGCCCTCCCACGCCTCGCGCTGGGTCTCGTAGCCCTCGAGCCAGTCGTTGGTCTCGGGGTCGAAGCCCTCGGGGTAGATGTAGTTGCCCTGGTCGTCGTAGGACGCGGCCATGCCGTACAGGGTCGGGTCGAACTCGACCGAGGCCGGGTCGGCACCGAAGGCCTCGTTGGCCTGCTTCAGCGAGAGGCTGATGCGGCGGCGCTCGAGGTCGATGTCGATGACCTTGACGAAGATCTCGTCGTTGACCTGGACGACCTGCTCCGGGATCTCCACGTGGCGCTCGGCCAGCTCGGAGATGTGGACCAGACCCTCGATGCCCTCGTCCACGCGGACGAACGCACCGAACGGGACGAGCTTGGTGACCTTACCCGGGACGACCTGACCGATCTGGTGCGTACGGGCGAACTGCTGCCACGGGTCCTCCTGCGTCGCCTTCAGCGACAGGGAGACACGCTCGCGGTCCATGTCCACGTCGAGGACCTCGACGGTGACTTCCTGGCCGACCTCGACAACCTCGGACGGGTGGTCGATGTGCTTCCAGGACAGCTCGGAGACGTGCACGAGACCGTCGACGCCACCCAGGTCCACGAAGGCACCGAAGTTGACGATCGAGGAGACCACGCCGGAGCGGACCTGACCCTTCTGCAGGGTCGTGAGGAACGTCTGGCGGACCTCGGACTGGGTCTGCTCCAGCCAGGCACGGCGGGACAGGACCACGTTGTTGCGGTTCTTGTCCAGCTCGATGATCTTCGCCTCGAGCTCCTTGCCCACGTAGGGCTGGAGGTCGCGGACGCGACGCATCTCGACGAGGGACGCCGGCAGGAAGCCACGGAGGCCGATGTCGAGGATGAGACCACCCTTGACGACCTCGATGACGGTGCCGGTGACGATGCCGTCCTCTTCCTTGATCTTCTCGATGGTGCCCCAGGCGCGCTCGTACTGGGCACGCTTCTTCGAGAGGATCAGGCGGCCTTCCTTGTCCTCCTTCTGGAGAACAAGGGCCTCGATCTCGTCGCCGACCTTGACGACCTCGTTCGGGTCGACGTCGTGCTTGATCGAGAGCTCGCGGCTCGGGATGACACCTTCGGTCTTGTAACCGATGTCGAGCAGGACCTCGTCCCGGTCGACCTTCACGATGACGCCGTCGACGATGTCGCCGTCGTTGAAGTACTTGATCGTCTCGTCGATCGCGGCGAGGAAGGCTTCCTCGTTACCGATGTCGTTGACCGCAACCTGCGGGGTGGTGGCGGTGGTCTCGGTGCTGCTCGTCATGTGGGAAAGGGCTCCGGTACGGACATTGAAGTCGTAGGTACTGCTTACGCCGGGAGCCCGTTTCGCTCTGCAGAAGCCGGACAGCCAAGGAAGCGCCACTTGAGCACCGGATGCCCGGTGGCGCCTCGAGAACCGAGGGATACATACAGATGCGAGCGCGACCTGCTACGTCTGAGGTGCGCAGGCCCGCAGCGCAACTTGTAGCATACGGGGGCAGCCGGGCAGGGTCAATGCGCGAAGGCGCACAGCGCGGACGGATCACCGCATATCCGGCGAAGGAATCGTCCTGACCGGGCACGCGTGACCGTGCGATCCCTTCCGTGGCACCTGTCCGGGAGGCCGGTGGACGGAAGAGTACGACGAGGGAGCGGATCATCCAAGAGCGTGTGGGGCACGACCCGGACGGGCCAGAGGGACCAGAGGGGCCCCTGGGGTCAGAGGGACCGGTGGGGTCAGAGGGATCGGAGCCGGAAGCCACCCGCCGTGACGCCGGGGTCGCGGAGAGCAGCACCGCCAATCGTGGCTGGTGGGACCGCAACGCCGACGAGTACCAGGTCGAGCACGGCACCTTCCTCGGTGACGACCGCTTCGTGTGGTGCCCGGAGGGTCTGGACGAGGTGGAGGCCGAGCTGCTCGGTCCGGCCGAGAAGCTGAAGGGCCGGGACGTGCTGGAGATCGGCGCGGGCGCGGCGCAGTGCGCGCGCTGGCTGGCCGCCCAGGGGGCCCGTCCGGTCGCGCTCGACCTCTCCCACCGGCAGCTCCAGCACGCGCTGCGCATCGGGTCGGAGTTCCCGCTGGTGTGCGCCGACGCGGGCGCGCTGCCCTTCGCGGACGCCTCCTTCGACCTGGTGTGCTCGGCGTACGGTGCGCTGCCGTTCGTGGCCGATCCCCGGCTGGTGCTGCGCGAGGTGCGCCGGGTGCTGCGGCCGGGCGGCCGGCTGGTGTTCTCGGTGACGCATCCGATCCGCTGGGCGTTCCCGGACGAGCCGGGCCCGGAGGGGCTCTCGGTGGCGTCGTCCTACTTCGACCGCACTCCCTACGTGGAGCAGGACGAGGACGGGCGCGCCGTCTATGTGGAGCACCACCGCACGGTCGGCGACCGGGTCCGGGACGTCGTGGGCTCCGGTTTCCGGCTGGTGGACCTGGTGGAGCCGGAGTGGCCGGCCTGGAACACCTCCGAGTGGGGCGGCTGGTCCCCGCTGCGCGGCAACCTGATCCCCGGTACCGCGATCTTCGTCTGCGAACGGGACTGACCGGGACTGAATCCCCGGCGGTCAGGACGGCGTACGACACTGGGGGCGTGATCCGTGACGACGCCCTCGCCGCGCTGCCCGTGCGCTCCGCTCTGCCCGACCTGACCGCCGCGCTGGACGGGCGGGGCACCGCCGTGCTGGTGGCGCCGCCCGGCACCGGCAAGACGACGCTCGTGCCGCTGGTGCTGGCCGGGCTGGCCGGCGAGGGGCCGGCGCGGCGGGTGGTGGTGGCCGAGCCCCGCCGGATCGCGGCGCGGGCCGCGGCCCGGCGGATGGCGTGGCTGCTGGGCGAGAAGCCGGGCGAAAGCGTCGGCCACACCGTGCGCGGCGAACGGGTGGTGGGGCGCCGTACCCGCGTGGAGGTCGTGACCACCGGTGTCCTCCTGCAGCGGCTCCAGCGGGACCAGGAGCTGGCGGGCACGGACGTGGTGGTGCTGGACGAGTGCCATGAGCGGCAGCTGGACGCGGACACGGCGGCCGCCTTCCTCTGGGACGTACGCCAGACCCTCCGGCCCGACCTGCGCCTGGTGGCCGCCTCCGCGACCACGGACGCGCAGGGCTGGTCCCGGCTGCTCGGCGACGCGCCGGTGGTGGAGGTGGCAGGTGTGTCGCATCCCGTGGACGTGGTGTGGGCACCGCCCGCCCGTCCGGTACGGCCGCCGCACGGGATGCGGGTGGACCCGGAACTGCTCGCGCAGGTGGCCTCGGTGGTGCGGCGGGCGCTGGCCGAGCGGACGGGTGACGTGCTGTGCTTCCTGCCCGGAGTGGGGGAGATCGCCCGCGTGGCCGGGCAGCTGGGGCAGTTGCCCGGTGTCGATGTGCTCCAGGTGCATGGCCGCGCTCCGGCCGCCGTGCAGGACGCGGTGCTCTCCCCCGGCGAACGGCGCCGGGTGGTCCTGGCGACCTCGGTGGCCGAGTCCTCCCTGACGGTGCCGGGTGTCCGTGTCGTGGTCGACTCGGGCCTGGCGCGGGAGCCCCGCGTGGATCACGCGCGCGGTCTGAGCGGTCTCGCCACGGTACGGGCGTCCCGCGCGGCCGGTGCCCAGCGCGCGGGCCGGGCCGGGCGGGAGGCGCCCGGCGCGGTGTACCGGTGCTGGGCCCAGGCCGAGGACAGCCGGCTGCCCGCCTTCCCGGCCCCGGAGATCAAGGTCGCCGATCTGACGGCCTTCGCCCTCCAGGCCGCCTGCTGGGGCGACCCGGACGCCTCGGGCCTGGCCCTGCTGGACGCCCCGCCCGCCGGGGCGATGGCGGCGGCACGGGAGGTCCTGACGGCGGTGGGTGCCCTCGACCCCGCCGGCCGGACCACACCACGGGGCGCCCGCCTGGCCCGTCTGGGCGTACACCCCCGCCTGGGCCGGGCCCTGCTGGACGCCCCCGAGGCAGGCGCGGAAACGGTCGCCCTCCTGTCGGAGGAGGTGCCGCGCGAGTACGGCGACGACCTCGCGGCGGCGCTGCGCAGGGCCCGCCGGGGCGGCGACGCGTACGCGAGCCGGTGGGCGGCGGAGGTGCGGCGGCTGCGCGGGGCGGCCGGGCGCGCGGCGGAGCGGGACGACAGCGTCCCGAACCGCGCGGAGCGAGAGGTGCGGAGCACGCCGGGGGGCGGGGCCGGTGCGGGCGCGGCGGCTCGGCCGGCCGGCGCCTCAGGCCCGGCCGTGGCGGGAACGGGCTCCGAGCGGCGCCCTGCGGCCGGCCCGGCTCTCACCTCCTCCGGTGACGACGCCACCGTGGGCCAGGTCGCCGCCCTCGCCTTCCCCGAGCGGATCGCCCGATGGGACGGGGGCTCCTATCTGATGGTGTCCGGGACACGGGTCGAGCCGGCGGAGGGGTCGGCGCTGCGCGGCGCGCCGTGGATCGTGGTGGCTGTGGCGGACCGGCCGGTGGGGAAGGGGCACGGTCGGGTACGGCTCGGGGCCGCCGTCCGGGAGGACGTGGCGCGGGCCGCCGCCGCTTCGCTGCTGACGGAGCGGGACGAGGTGCGCTGGGCGGACGGCGATGTCATGGCGCGGCGGGTCGAGCGGCTGGGGGCGGTGGAGCTGGCCGTGCGGCCGATCAGGGACGCCGACGCCGGGCTGGTGCGGGCCGCCCTGCTCGACGGTCTGGCCCGGGACGGTCTGGGGCTGCTGCGGTGGCCGGAGTCGGCTCGCGTGCTGCGGCAGCGGCTGGCGTTCCTGCGGGCGCGGCTCGGGGAGCCGTGGCCGGACGTGTCGGACGAGGCGCTGCTCGCCCGCCCGGACGCCTGGCTGGAGCCGGAGTTGGGCCGTGCCCGGCGCCGGGCGGACCTGGGGCGGATCGACACGGGGGAGGCGCTGGCGCGGCTGTTGCCGTGGGCGGGCGGGGAGGCGGTCCGGCTGGACGAGCTGGCACCCGAGCGGATCGCCGTACCGAGCGGGTCGCGGGTCCGGGTCGATTACGCGGACCCCGAACGGCCGGTGCTGGCCGTGAAGTTGCAGGAGATGTTCGGTCTGCGGCAGAGCCCGGAGGTGGCCGGGGTGCCGCTGCTGGTGCATCTGCTGTCGCCCGCCGGGCGGCCCGCCGCGGTGACGGCGGACCTCGCCTCGTTCTGGCGGGACGGCTACCGGGCGGTCCGGGCCGAGCTGCGCGGGCGCTACCCGAAGCACCCCTGGCCCGAGGACCCGGCCACCGCCGAGCCGACCCGCCACACGACGGCCCGGCTCAAGCGGTGAGACCCGCCCTCAGGAACTGGCCGTCAGGCTGGGGGACGGGCCGGGGGACGGGCTCGCGGAGGTGGTCGCACCGGGCGCGACCTCCAGTTCGACGGTGACGCTCCCGCCGCCCGGCGTGGTGACGCGGAGCAGGTACGTGCCGCTGAAGAGGTCCGCGTACAGCTCGGGCAGCGTCAGCATGCCGTCGGCGTCGGTGGTGAGCCCGGTGAGGGTGCGGACGGGCCGGCCGTCCGCGTCCTTGAAGTAGGGCCCGGCGATGTTCGCTGCGGTGCTGTCCGCGGACTTGACCAGCGTGGCGGTGGCACCGACCTTGGCCGCCGGGGCGCCCTTGTACGTCGCCTTCACCTGGACCCGTTCAGCGAACTCGCCGCCCGGCGCGCAGCTCAGCGGGGTGTCGGTGGTGCGGACCAGCTTGTCGGCGGGGCGCGGGGCGACCGTGGCGGTGTAGTCGACGCCCTTGACGGGATGACCTACGACCGCGCTGGTGATCTTGAAGGTGCCGGCCTTCTCCCCCGCGCGGAGTTCCGGCGCGAGAGCGACGCCCTTGGCGTCGGTGACGATGGTGGCCACCTTCTCGCCGCCGCTGAAGGTGGTGTCGGTGTCACCGGTGATGGTGAAGCGCACCCGCACCTTGGCCACGGACCTGCCGTTCTTGGTCACCGCGCGGGCCGCGGCCCGGCGTGCGAAGACATCTCCGGCCGTCGCGGTCAGCTCGGTGCCGTCCAGGTCGGGGGAGGTGAGGTGGTCGACGGTGTCGGACGGCGTGGGCGGGGGCGTCGGGGTGGGCGGGTCGGGCGTGGGGCTGCCGGGTGTGGGCGGCTGCGGACTCGGGGTGTCCTCGGGCGGGTCGGCCGGCTTCGTGGGCTTCGCGGGCTCGGACCGGGGCGGCTTCGGTCCGGCCTGGTGCGGCACGGCGGGCGTGCCGGTACGCGGGCGGCCGTCGTCGCTGCGGTGCGTGGGCACGCGGCCACTGCCGTCCGGGACGGAGTGGGTGCCCTTGCGGTAGTACTCCATCCAGTTCAGGACCAGGTCGAGGTAGTCGGTGGAGTTGTTGTAGCTGAGGATCGCGGTGTGCAGGTCGCCTTCCCGCGAGAGGTCCCAGCCGGAGCGGCACAGGTAGTGGCCCGCGGCGAGCGCGGCGTCGTAGACGTTGTCCGGGTCGGCCTTGCCGTCGCCGTTGCCGTCGCGGCCCGCCCAGGCCCAGGTGGACGGGATGAACTGCATGGGGCCGATGGCCTGGTCGTAGGAGCTGTTGCCGTCGTAGACACCGTGGTCGGTGTCCTTGATCAGGGCGAAGCCGTTGCCGTCGAGCTGGGGGCCGATGATCCGGCCGATGGTGGTGCCGTCGGCTGTCACCTGGCCGCCCCGGGCCTGGCCGGACTCCACCTTGCCGATGGCGGCGAGGAGTTGCCAGGGCAGGTTGCAGCCGGGCTTGGAGGCGCGGAGTTCGGCCTCGGCCTTCTTGTAGGCGTCGAGGACGGTCGCGGGGATGCCCGCCTCGCCCTTGCCCCGGGAGACGGGCGTGCCGATGACCGCCGACGGGCTCGGGGCGGGGCTGTCCAGCGGCGGAAGGTCCGTGTAGTAGGGGGAGTTGCCGGTGGCGTTGTCGCCGGCCGACGCCTCCGGGACGGGGGTGCTGTTGCCGGCGCTGGTCTGGAGGGGGTCGGGGGCGCCGGTCGCTCCCGGAGCCTGGGACGCGGAGAGTGCCGCGACCGCCAACGCGGCCACCGCGGTCGTCGCCGCTCCCTTGCGCAGCCGCCTGCCGATGTGCGCCGCCATAGAGTGAACCCCTCCCCTTGGACGCCTCGGACGTCCGTATGCGCTTGTCCCGACCCTGGTGTGACGGCCGAGCCGGTGCGGCGGTTGCCCGGTGTGCCGCACCGAGGTCTGTGTGGTGGGTCACCTGGCCGTGTGCACGACAGCTGTGCCCCGGCCGACCCTACGTCAACACCCTTGCCCCGAGGCACCCGTGACGCCCACGTTTTCCGGACTCGGCCGACTCCCGCCGCTCGCCCGGCCGATGAGGGCGTGGCACGCATACTGGGCGCGCGATCACCGGCGCGGCTCGCGCCGGCCGTTCCGGGAGGACTCCTTGCCGTTCACACTCAGCCATGCCGCGGCCGTACTGCCCGCCGTCCGCCGCGACGGGACCGGGCGGGGCCCGCTGGTGCCGTCCGTGCTCGTCGCAGGCTCCTTCGCGCCGGACCCGACCTACTACGCGGCCAGTGTCCGCCCGGAGGCGATGGAGTTCGGGACGTTCACGCACTCCCTCGCCGGCGTGCTCACCGTGGACGTGCTGAGCTCCTGGGCGCTGGTGGCGCTCTGGCTGCTGGTGCGCGAGCCGCTGGTGGCGCTGCTGCCCCGGTCCTGGCAGCCGAGGCCCGCCGCCCTGCTGCGCTGCGGGGCGCCTCGCGCGGGGGTCCGGGCCGGGCCGGCGCTGTGGTGGTACGTGTCGGCGACGCTCGGCGCGCTCACGCACGTGGTCTGGGACGCCTTCACCCACCACGACCGCTGGGGTACGGAACTGGTCCCGGCACTCGCCCGCACCATGGCCGGAGTTCCCCTCTTCCAGTGGCTCCAGTACGGCACCTCGGCACTGGCCGCCGCCGGCATCGCCGTCTTCCTGGTACGGGCGGTCCGCTCGGCCCCGGCCGGCGAGCCGGTGGGGGTGCCCCCGCTCTCGGTACGGGACCGGTGCTGGGCGGTGGCCCTGCTCGCCGGCTGCGCGCTGGGCGCGGCGATGCTGCGGGCCGTGCGCTGGTGGGCGTACTGGGGCGCGGTCGCCAAGGCCTGGGAGCTGGTGCCGGCGGTGTGCTTCGGCGCGGGCTCCGGACTGCTGCTCGGGGTGCCGCTGTACGCGGGGGCGGTGCGGATGTGGCGGCCCGCCCGGGCGCCAGGCACTACGGGCACTACAGGTGCTTCGGCCGCTTCGGGCGGGGAGTCCGCCGAGGGCCAGGTGTCGGTCGGTGTGGGCCCGCCGGGGCGGGGCGGTCGGTCAGGGTGACCACGAACACGGTGAGCGTGTGCCGGGGACGCGCCTTCGGCAGGCGGGTCCGCAGCAGCGCGAGACAGCCGCGCGCGAGGTCGGCCCGGGTGCGCCGGTCGGGAAGGCGGTGGGCGTGGGCGGCCAGGGCGCGCCCGGCGTCCGTGCCCACGCCGCGGAGCCGGGTCCACGGGCTCGCGGGGTGGCGGGCGGCGCTGGCGTCGGCCGCGACGACGGGCACCGCCGTCCGGGACGCGTCCGGCTCCGGCCCGGTGTCCGCCCGCTCCGTACTGCCGTGCCGCGGGGCGGGCCTCGGGCGGTGCGGCATGCGTATACCCATGCCCGCAGTCTCGCGGGTGGCGGGCCGGGGCTGCGTTCTGGCGGGGGCCACGGGAGTGAAGCCCCGCGGGAGGGTGGCCTCCCGCGGGGTCCGGGGTGGCTCAGTGCGCCGCCGACTCCCAGTCCGGGCCGACGCCCACCGAGACGTCCAGCGGCGCCCGCAGGCTGACCGCGTTCGCCATCTCGCGGCGGACCAGTTCCTCGGCCGCCGCGCGCTCGCCGGGGGCGATCTCCAGCACGATTTCGTCGTGGACCTGGAGCAGCATGCGGGACTTGAGGTCCGCCTCGCGCAGCGCCCGGTCCACATCGAGCATCGCGATCTTGACGATGTCGGCGGCCGTGCCCTGGATCGGGGCGTTCAGCGCCATCCGCTCGGCGGCCTCGCGGCGCTGGCGGTTGTCGCTGTTGAGGTCGGGCAGATAGCGGCGACGGCCGAAGAGGGTCGCCGTGTAGCCGGTCGCCCGCGCCTCGTCGACCGCGCGGCGCAGATAGTCGCGCACCCCGCCGAACCGCTCGAAGTAGGTGTCCATCAGGACGCGGGCCTCGCCGGCGTCGATGTTCAGCTGCTGGGAGAGGCCGAAGGCGGACAGACCGTAGGCGAGGCCGTACGACATGGCCTTGATCTTGCGGCGCATCTCCGCGTCCACCGCGTCCCGGCCGACGGAGAACACCTGGGAGGCGACCGTGGTGTGCAGGTCCTCGCCGGAGGTGAACGCCTCGATCAGGCCCGCGTCCTCGGAGAGGTGGGCCATGACGCGCAGCTCGATCTGGCTGTAGTCGGCGGTCATCAGGGACTCGAAGCCCTCGCCGACCACGAAGCCCCGGCGGATCGCACGGCCCTCGTCGGTGCGGACCGGGATGTTCTGCAGGTTGGGGTCGGTGGAGGACAGCCGGCCGGTCGCGGCCACCGTCTGGTTGAAGGTGGTGTGGATACGGCCGTCGGCGGCGATGGTCTTGATCAGGCCCTCGACCGTGACGCGGAGCTTGGCCTGCTCCCGGTGGCGGAGCATGATGACCGGCAGTTCGTTGTCGGTCTGCGCGGCGAGCCAGGCCAGGGCGTCGGCGTCGGTGGTGTACCCGGTCTTGGTCTTCTTGGTCCTGGGCAGCGCCAGCTCGCCGAAGAGGACCTCCTGGAGCTGCTTGGGCGAGCCGAGGTTGAACTCGTGCCCGGCGGCCGCGTGCGCCTCCTTCACCGCCTGCTGAACGGCGCCCGCGAAGGTCTGCTCCATCGTCTCCAGATGGGTGCGGTCGGCCGCGATGCCGTGCCGCTCCAGGCGGGCGAGCAGCGCGGAGGTGGGCAGCTCCATGTCCCGCAGCAGGTCGGCGGAGCCCACCTCGGCGAGCCGGGTGTCCATCGCCTCCCCCAGGTCGAGGATGGCGCGGGCCTTGATCATCAGTGCCTCGGCCTCGGCGCCGTCGTCCGTGCCGAACGCCAGCTGGCCGTCGGCCGCGGCGGCCGGGGCCAGCTCGCGGTGCAGGTACTCCAGCGAGAGCGCGTCCAGGTCGAAGGAGCGGCGGCCGGGCTTGACCAGGTAGGCGGCGAGCGCGGTGTCCATGGACACGCCCTCCACCCGCCAGCCGTGCTCGGCCAGCACGCGCATCGCGCCCTTGGCGTTGTGCAGCACCTTGGGGCGGGCAGGGTCGGCCAGCCAGTCGGCGAACGCCCGCTCGTCGGCCTCGTCCAGCTCGGCGGGGTCGAAGAAGGCGGCCGCTCCCCCGGCGGCGGCGAGGGCGACCTCGGCGACCGAGCCGGAGCCCAGCGCCCAGGTGTCCACCGTGGCCATGCCCAGCGGCCCGGCGGCGTGCCCGGCCAGCCAGCCGGCCAGCTCGCCGGTGCTCAGGACCGTGCCGTCCACCTCGATGCCGTCCGCGACGACCGGGGTGGCCTCGGCCTCCTCGGCGCCGGGGTCGACCGCGAAGAGGCGCTCGCGCAGCGAGGGGTTGCGGATCTCCAGAGTGTCCAGGAAGGCCGCCACGGTCTTGCGGTCGTACGGCTCACGGCCGAGGTCCGCCACCGTCCTCGGCAGCTCGACGTCGCGCTCCAGCTCGGTCAGGACGCGGTTGAGCTTGACCGACTCCAGGTGGTCGCGGAGGTTCTGCCCGGCCTTGCCCTTGACCTCCTCGACCCGCTCGACCAGCTCCGCGAACGAGCCGAACTGGTTGATCCACTTCGCGGCGGTCTTCTCACCGACGCCGGGGATTCCGGGCAGGTTGTCGGACGGGTCGCCGCGCAGGGCGGCGAAGTCGGGGTACTGCGCGGGCGTCAACCCGTACTTCTCGAAGACCTTCTCCGGGGTGAAGCGGGTCAGCTCCGAGACGCCCTTGGTCGGGTAGAGGACCGTGGTGTGCTCGCTGACCAGCTGGAAGGAGTCCCGGTCGCCGGTGACGATCAGCACGTCGAAGCCCGCGGCCTCGGCCTGCGTGGCGAGGGTGGCGATGACGTCGTCCGCCTCGAAGCCGTCCACGGCGAAGCGGGGCGCGTGCATCGCGTCCAGCAGCTCGCCGATCAGCCCGACCTGGCCCCTGAACTCGTCCGGGGTCTGGGAGCGGTTCGCCTTGTACTCGGTGAACCGCTCGGAGCGCCAGGTCTTGCGGGACACGTCGAAGGCGACCGCGAAGTGCGTGGGCGCCTCGTCACGCAGGGTGTTGGCAAGCATCGAGGCGAAACCGTAGATCGCGTTCGTCGGCTGGCCCGTCGCGGTGGTGAAGTTCTCCGCGGGCAGCGCGAAGAACGCGCGGTACGCCAGTGAGTGCCCGTCCATGAGCATGAGGCGGGGTCGGCCGCCGGGAGGGGTGCCGGTCTTCTTCGATGCTGTCTCTGCCACGCCCCCGATCCTGCCACGCCCCACTGACAGCCGAGGCCGCGAACCGGTCCGCCGGACGATCCCGCACGTTGTCCACAGGGCTCCCCCCGCCGGCGCTCGCGGGGCATGCTTGTCAGCGGGCCGGGGGACCCGGATGTGAGAAGGACGACCGAAGAGGAGCGGGCGATGGCGACGAAGCCGCCCAAGGGCGATCCGGTGCAGGACGCGCCGCGGACAGGGGAGCCGAAGCACACGGCGGCGGGACTGCCGGCGGTGGGGCACTCCTTGAAGATCGCGCGGGAGCAGATGGGGGTGCGGCGCACCGCGCTGACCCTGCTGCGGGTGAACCAGAAGGACGGCTTCGACTGCCCCGGCTGCGCCTGGCCCGAGCCGGAGCACCGGCACCTGGCGGAGTTCTGCGAGAACGGCGCCAAGGCGGTGGCCGAGGAGGCCACCCTGCGCCGGGTCACCCCGGAGTTCTTCGCCGCGCACCCGATGGCCGACCTGGCCGGGCGCAGCGGCTACTGGCTGGGCCAGCAGGGCCGCCTCACCCACCCCATGTACCTGCCCGAGGGTGCCGACCGCTACGAGCCGGTCAGCTGGGAGCGCGCCTTCGGCATCATCGCCGAGGAGATCGCGGCTCTCGGCTCACCCGACGAGGCCGTCTTCTACACCTCGGGGCGCACCAGCAACGAGGCGGCTTTCCTGTACCAGCTGTTCGCCCGTGAGCTGGGCACGAACAACCTGCCCGACTGCTCCAACATGTGCCACGAGTCGTCCGGTTCGGCGCTCTCGGAGACGATCGGCATCGGCAAGGGCAGCGTCCTGCTGGAGGATCTGTACCGGGCCGACCTGATCATCGTCGCCGGGCAGAACCCGGGGACCAACCACCCGCGCATGCTCTCCGCGCTGGAGAGGGCCAAGTCGTCCGGCGCGAAGATCATCAGCGTCAATCCGCTGCCCGAGGCGGGCCTGGAGCGGTTCAAGAACCCGCAGACCGCGCAGGGCATGCTCAAGGGCGCCGCGCTCAACGATCTGTTCCTGCAGATCCGCCTCGGCGGCGACCAGGCCCTCTTCCGCCTCCTCAACAAGCTGATCCTGGAGACGGACGGCGCGGTCGACGAGGAGTTCGTCCGCGAGCACACCCACGGCTTCGAGGAGTTCGCCGAGGCGGCGGCCAAGGCCGGCTGGGACGAGACCCTGACCGCGACCGGCCTGCCCCGCGCTGAGATCGAGCGGGCCCTTGAGATGGTGCTCGCCTCGGAGCGGACCGTCGTCTGCTGGGCCATGGGCCTCACCCAGCACAAGCACTCCGTGCCGACCATCCGCGAGGTGGTCAACTTCCTGCTCCTGCGCGGGAACATCGGCCGTCCCGGGGCGGGGGTGTGCCCGGCGCGCGGCCACTCCAACGTGCAGGGCGACCGCACGATGGGCATCTTCGAGCGGCCCGCGCCCGCCTTCCTGGACGCGCTGGAGCGGGAGTTCGGCTTCGCACCACCGCGCGAGTACGGCTTCGACGTCGTACGGGCCATCCGCGCGCTGCGGGACGGCGAGGCGAAGGTGTTCTTCGCCATGGGCGGCAACTTCGTCTCCGCCTCCCCCGACACCGAGGTGACCGAGGCGGCCATGCGGCGGGCCCGGCTCACCGTGCATGTGTCGACCAAGCTGAACCGTTCGCACGTGGTCACCGGTGCCCGCGCGCTGATCCTGCCGACGCTGGGGCGCACCGAGCGAGATGTGCAGGCGGGCGGCGAGCAGTTCGTCACCGTCGAGGACTCCATGGGCATGGTGCACGCCTCCCGTGGACGCCTGGCGCCCGCGAGCGGCCGGCTGCTGTCCGAGCCCGCCATCGTGGCCCGGCTGGCGCGGCGGGTGCTGCCGGACAGCGCGGTGCCGTGGGAGGAGTTCGAGCGGGACTACGCGGCGATCCGCGACCGCATCGCGCGGGTGGTCCCCGGCTTCGAGGATTTCAACGCCCGCGTCGCCCACCCCGGCGGCTTCACGCTGCCGCACGCCCCGCGCGACGAGCGGCGCTTCCCCACCGCCACCGGCAAGGCCAACTTCACGGCGGCGCCGGTGGAGCACCCGGAGCTGCCCGAGGGCCGGCTGCTGCTCCAGACGCTGCGCTCGCACGACCAGTACAACACCACCATCTACGGCCTGGACGACCGCTACCGGGGCATCACCGGCGGCCGCCGGGTGGTGCTGGTCCACCCCGAGGACGCCCGTGAACTGGGCGTGGCGGACGGGAGTTACGTGGATCTGGTGGGCGAGTAGAGCGACGGGGTGGAGCGGCGCGCACCCGGCTTCCGCGTGGTGCACTACCCGACCGCGCGGGGCTGCGCGGCCTCGTACTACCCGGAGACCAATGTGCTGGTGCCGCTGGACGCCACCGCCGACACCAGCAACACCCCGGCCGGCAAGTCCGTGGTGGTCCGGCTGGAGGCGTGCCAGGAAGGCCGTCTGGAACAATCGGCGACCGACTGAGCGTTCGCTCAGTGATACGAGGACGCCGCCGGACAGGCGCACGAGAACGGAGCCGGGCATGGGTGAGCAGCAGCGGACGCAGTTCCCGCAGGAGATCATCGAGGAGTACGCGGCGCTGGGCGTGGACCTGCCCGCGCTGTTCTCCGCCGGTCACCTCGGGACGCGGATGGGCGTGCAGATCATCGAGGCGGCGCCGGAGCGGGTGGTCGGCACCATGCCGGTGGAGGGCAACACCCAGCCGTACGGACTGCTGCACGGCGGCGCCTCCGCGGTGCTGGCCGAGACCCTCGGCTCGGTCGGCTCGATGCTGCACGGCGGCAGCTCCAAGATCGCCGTCGGTGTCGACCTGAACTGCACCCACCACAGGGGCGCCAGCTCCGGCCTGGTCACGGGCGTCGCCACCCCCGTCCACCGGGGCCGCTCGACGGCGACTTACGAGATCGTCATCACCGACGACCGGGACCGCCGCGTCTGCACTGCCCGCCTGACCTGCCTGCTTCGCGACCTCCCGGCGGGCGAGGCCGTGGCCAAGGGCTGACCCGCCCGGCACCCCGCCCCGCCCCCCGCCGTGGCTTCGGCATGGGGCGGGGTGCTTCATGGACGGCCCGGGTCCGCCGCCCGGCGGCGCCGCACCCGACCGATTTCGGCCACCGCAGGCGCCGGCGCCGCGCCGTCGGCCGGCGGCATTTTCGGGCCACGCGCCTCGGCAGGACGCGACCGCCGTGACCACCTGTGTCACGGAATGCGAATACGTGCCCGAAAACGCCGGGCCGCCTTTCCTGGAAGTGACGCTGCGTAATACGCGCGCAATACAGGCCCGGAGTTTCGTCTTCGAAAGTGCACCGTCATCACCAAAACCTCTGAGACGCCTGAACAGTTGACGGCGGGGCCTGCGGGTTCTCAGTATGTGGACAGGGCGAATCGGCTGGAATTCCTGCGTTCCACCCAGGGGGTACCGCTCTGCATTACCTCGTGTCATAACAAGAGCGTCACAGCCTTGGTCAAGCTCTCCTCCACGTTCCCCGCACCCGCTTAGAGTCACGGCCAGTCACCGCGCCCCGGATTCGCTTTTCGGCCAGGCGCGCGGCTCGACCGTTTCCATGGGGATGCGGTCGTCCAGGGAAAGGACTGATCGTGCGTCAACGTTCGCTCATCGCCATCACCGCCGCGCTGTCCGCGGGAGCGCTCACCCTCACAGCCTGCGGCTCGCGCGACAGCGGCGACAACGGCTCCGACGCCAAGGGCGGCACCACCGTCACCATCGGCATCGACGCCCCGCTGACCGGCGACCTGTCCGCGCTGGGCCTCGGCATCAAGAACTCGGTGGACCTCGCGGCCAAGACCGCGAACAAGAAGGAGTTCGTCAAGGGCGTCACCTTCAAGGTCGACGCCAAGGACGACCAGGCCCAGCCCTCGTCCGGCCAGCAGAACTCCACCGCCTTCGTCACCGACAAGAACGTCCTCGGCGTCGTCGGCCCGCTGAACTCCTCCGTCGCCGAGTCGATGCAGAAGGTCCTCGACGACGCCAAGCTGGCCCAGGTCTCCCCCGCCAACACCGGCCCCGGCCTCACCCAGGGCACGGACTGGCAGAACAAGAAGGTGCGTCAGTACAAGTCGTACTTCCGCACCGCGACCACCGACGCCATCCAGGGCCCGTACGCGGCGGAGTACGTCTTCAACAAGGCCAAGAAGAAGAAGGTCTTCGTCATCGACGACAAGAAGACCTACGGCGCCGGTCTCGCCGCCACCTTCACCGACGCGTTCAAGAAGCTCGGCGGCAAGGTCGTCGGCACCGAGCACATCAACCCCGACACCAAGGACTTCTCCGCGGTCGCCACCAAGGTGAAGACCTCCGGCGCCGATGTCGTCTACTACGGCGGCGAGTACCCGCAGGCCGGCCCGCTCACCAAGCAGATCAAGGCCGCCGGCGCCAAGGTCCCGCTGGTCGGCGGTGACGGCATCAAGGACGACACCTTCTTCAAGCTCGGCGGCCCCGCCGCCACCGGTGACTACGCCACCTCCGTCGGAGCTCCGGTGGAGACGCTGCCCTCCGCCAAGCAGTTCGTCGCCGACTACAAGGCAGCGGGCTACAAGGAGGACTACGCGGCCTACGGCGGCTACTCCTACGACTCCGCCTGGTCGATCATCGAGGCCGTCAAGAAGGTCGTCGACGACAACGGCGGCAAGCTGCCCTCCGACGCCCGCGCGAAGGTCACCGCCGCCCTCCAGAACGTCTCCTTCGACGGTGTGACCGGCAAGGTCTCCTTCGACGAGTTCGGCGACGCCACCAACAAGCAGCTCACCGTCTACTCCGTCAAGGACGGTGCCTGGCAGGCCGTGGAGTCCGGCACCTACAACGGTTCCTGACCCACACCGCACGAGCCGAGCCGCGCGGGGCGCTCAAG